>NZ_JBYSXD010000023.1:10460-64815 GCF_058781865.1 Arthrobacter sp. FW306-1B-F12A | reverse complement strand
CTCCCGGCCCGACCCCCGCTCGGTGACGTGAGCGAGGGTCCGCCGGAAACCGGTCATACGCGAGCGAGGATCGGACCAAAGGCCGTCATATGTGAGCGCGGATCTCCTTGCGCGCTAAGTTACTGGCGAGTAACATGGCGGTAAATGACACCGGCTTCCCCCGTGAGGGCTGTCCGGCATCTATGTCTCAACGAGGAGTCACACATGAGCCAAACCGGGAACAGCGCCAAGCCGAGGACAGTCCGCGACGTCGTTTACGTTGACGGTGTCCGGACGCCATTCGGCAAAGCGGGCGACAAGGGCATCTATGCAGGCACCCGCGCCGACGACCTCGTGGTCAAGTGCATCCGGGAACTGATGCGACGCAACCCGGGCTTGCCCGCCGAACGCGTTGACGAAGTCGCCATCGCCGCCACGACGCAGACCGGCGACCAAGGCTTGACCATCGGCCGCACTGCGGCCCTCCTGGCCGGCCTCCCCCGCAGCGTGCCCGGCTTTGCGATCGACCGCATGTGTGCCGGAGCAATGACCGCGGTCACGACGACGGCGAGCGGCATCGGTTTCGGCGCGTACGATGTCGTGATCGCCGGGGGCGTGGAGCACATGGGCAACCACCCCATGGGCGCGGGCGCGGATCCCAACCCCAGGTTCATGTCCGAGCGGATCGTCGATCCAGCCGCCCTGAACATGGGCAACACCGCCGAGAACCTGCACGACCGCTTCCCGTCGATCACCAAAGAGCGAACCGACGCCTACGCAGCGGCGTCCCAGGCAAAGCTCGCCGCCGCCTACGGCAAGGGACAGATCCAGCCCGACTTGGTCCCGGTCGCCACGATGAAGCCCGGACAAGGCTGGACAGTGAACACCGTCGATGAGCCGCCGCGGCCCGGGACCACCGTTGAAGACCTCGCGGAGCTGCGTACGCCGTTCAGGGCCCATGGCCGGGTCACTGCAGGCAACGCGGCCGGCTTGAACGACGGCGCGACGGCGGCAGTCCTGGCCTCCGCGGAGGCTGCCGAAGAGCTCGGCCTGTCCGTGAAAATGCGCCTGGTCTCCTATGCTTTCGCGGGGGTCGAACCCGAGGTCATGGGTATCGGCCCGGTCCCGGCCACTGAGAAGGCCCTCAAGAACGCCGGACTCGGCATCGGGGACATCGACCTTTTCGAGATCAACGAGGCCTTCGCGGTTCAGGTCCTGAGCTTCCTGGACCACTTCGGAATCGCCGACGACGACCCTCGCGTCAACCGCTACGGCGGAGCGATCGCCGTCGGGCATCCCCTCGCATCATCCGGCGTTCGGCTCATGAATCAACTGGCCCGCCAGTTCGAGGAAGACCCGTCCGTCCGGTACGGCATCACTACCATGTGCATCGGTTTGGGAATGGGTGCCACAGTAATCTGGGAGAACCCGCACCACCCCGACTACAACAGCCACAACAGCTACAACAGCGAGACCGAGACCGCCGTCGAGACCGAGAGCAAGGGAGCCGCAGCATGAGCGCCGCAGAATTCCAGAAACTGGCCGGACTGTTCCCGGACGAGACCGTGACCCACTCCTACGTTCAGGACATCGAACTCCCCGGCAACGCCGGAACGTTCGCCCTGATCACCCTCGACAACGGCCTGGACCACACCAAGCCCACCACCCTCGGACCCAATACCCTCGTCGAGCTCGGCACGGTACTTGAAGGCCTCAAGGATCGCGCTGCGCGCGGCGAGATCGTCGGCGTCGGCGTCACAGGCAAGCCATACTTCCTGGTGGCCGGCGCGGACCTCTCTGCGGTCAAGCGACTCGAAGAGCGGGAACACGGCCTGTGGATGGCGCAACTGGGCCACGATGTCTACGCGACGCTCGCCGATCTGGGTGTTCCCAGCTTCGCCTTCATCAACGGCCTCGCGCTCGGAGGCGGCCTCGAAATCGCCCTCCAGTCCACGTACCGCACGGTCTCGACGGGCGCCGGTGCCCTCGCTTTGCCCGAAGCCTTCATCGGACTCGTCCCTGGTTGGGGCGGCGTCTACATCCTGCCGCGACTCATCGGCCCGGAAAACGCCGTCAAGGTCATGATCGAGAATCCGCTGAGCAACAACCGCGCGCTCACCGGTCCCCAGGCTTTCCAGCTGGGCATTGCCGACGCGATCTTCGAACCCGCGGATTTCGTGGAGCAGTCCATTGCCTGGGCCGCGAAAGTGATCGCGGGCGAGGCCGTCCCGGATCGGAGCAACTCCGTGGACCCGGAGGACCCCTCGGTTGTCGAACGCTGGGCCGGCGCCGTAGCTGCGGGCCGTGCGTTCGTGGAAGCCAAAACCTCAAACGCATCACCGGCTCCGGCCAAGGTGCTGGATATCCTCGAGGCCAACCGGACCATGGGCAAGGCGGAATCCGCGGCCCTGGAATGCGAGACCCTCGCAGAGTTGATGCAGACGGACGAGTTCCGCTCCACCGTCTACGCCTTCCTGGACCTCGTGCAGAAACGGTCCAAGCGGCCTGCCGGTGCGCCCGACCGCAAGCTCGCGCGTCCCGTGACGAAGATCGGCGTCGTCGGTGCCGGCCTGATGGCGAGCCAGCTCGCCCTGCTGTTCGCGCGCCAGCTCAAAGTGCCCGTGGTCCTGACGGACATCGACCAGGAACGCGTGGACAAGGGAGTTGCTTACGTCCATGCGGAGGTGGACAAGCTGCTCGGCAAGAAGCGGATCAGCTCCGACGCCGCGAACAGGACCAAGGCCCTCGTCAGCGGCTCCGTCTCCAAAGAGGCATTCGCCGACGCGGACTTCGTCATTGAAGCAGTTTTCGAAGAACTCAACGTCAAGAAGCAGGTCTTCGCCGAAGTGGAGGCCATTGTCTCCCCCGAGTGCATCCTCGCTACCAACACGTCCTCGCTGTCCGTGACGGCGATGGCTGAGGATCTGCAGCACCCGGAACGCCTGGTCGGGTTCCACTTCTTCAACCCCGTCGCCGTCATGCCGCTCCTGGAGATCGTGCGTGCCCCGAAGACCGACGACGCCGTGCTGGCCACCGCGTTCGAGCTCGCCAAGGGATTGAAGAAGACAGCCGTGCTGGTCAAGGACGCCGCCGCTTTCGTTGTCAACCGGATCCTGCTGCGGCTCATGGGCGAAGTCATTGCCGCGTTCGACGAAGGGACGCCGGCGGACGTCGCCGATTCGGCGCTTCGCCCCATGGGCCTGCCGATGAGTCCGTTCACCCTCAGCGCGATGGTAGGCCTTCCGGTCGCCCAGCACGTCCAGGAATCGCTGCACGCTGCCTTCGGCGAGCGTTTTGCGGTATCCCAGAACCTGCAGAAGTTGGTTGACAACGGCGTGAAGTCACTCTGGGCTCCGGGTCCTGACGGACAGCCGGTCATCCCGGCCGACACGTTGGCACTCATGTCCTTCGGCACCACGCCGTCCACTTCCGAGGAGGTCCTTCGTCGCACGCAGGACGCCCTCGCCGAGGAAATCGGACTCATGCTGTCCGAAGGCGTGGTGGCCGGGCCTGAAGACATTGACCTCTGTGTCATCCTCGGCGCCGGCTGGCCGATGTTCCTGGGCGGCATCACACCGTATCTGGATCGGGTGGGCGCCTCCGAGCGTGTCAACGGCAAACGCTTCCTGGCTCCCGGGATCGCGTCGAAGCCGGCCGCCGGGTAGCGTTCCGGCGTCAAGAACCCGGCAGGCTCCGGGCAAGGCCGCCCAATGCGCGCACCAGTTCGGCGAAGGCTTCGCTTGGGTGGTTTTCCGAGACGATGCGCGCGTTGGGAGGCTCGCCCCACAGTCCGCGGAAGTCCGCCACGGTGGTTCCGATGAGCTTGGGGGCCGCCGTCTCGACGTGCACTGTGGCCGTGCGGGTGCTGTACCTGGCAGTGCGTGCGGCGACGGACGCCGCGAAGTAGTCGTGGATGTGCGCCAGGTAGCCTTGGCCGTACTTTCGGTGGAACTCGAAATAGAAGCGCAGCATATCGCTGAGGTGCCGCACGAGTTCGTTGGACGCAGTACTGCGCCGTCCCTCCGGCTGCTCCGGGAGGACAAGTTCCGGCTCCGTGCAAACCGCCTCGGCAGCCAAGGCCGCCACGTGCCCGGGCGTCAGTTCGATCCGTTCCGTGGTCTCCAAGGCGCACACCACCGGAAGGCACTCCTCGGGAAGTCCGGAGAAGGCCGCAAACACCTCGGCGGCTGCGTGCGGATCAACGTGGGTGTTCCACTCGGCGGTGGGCGTCGTGTTGCCCTGGTAGTAGTAGCTGCCACCCATGATCACGACGCCGCGCAGCAGCTCCGGCAGCCGCGGCTCGGCCCGCAGGGCGAGGGCAAAGTTGGTGAGGGGCGCCGTCAACAGGGCGGTCAGCTCCCCCGGCCGTGACCGGGCCGCTTCGACCCAAAGCTCGACGGCGTCGACGCCGTTCAGTTGTCCGCGCGGTTCCGGTAGCTCGGCGTAGCCCACGCCTTGGGGACCGTGGGTTTCCGGCGTGGTGGTCAGCGGGATCCGCAGCGGAGCCCGGGCCCCGATGGCAACGGGCACGTCAGGGCGGCCACACAACTCGAGCAGGGACAGGTTGTTGCGTGCCACCTGCTCCGCCCCGACGTTGCCCGGAGTGCTGCTCACTGCGACGAGTTCCACCTGCGGCTGGCTGCACAGGTAGGCGATGGCGAGGGCATCGTCGATTCCTGTGTCGCAGTCCACCAGCAAGCTCACGGATTCGCGCCGGCCTGCAGCCGCTGCCTGCTCCCCGCTCATGGAACGCTCCTTAGAAAAGGGCTACCTTGGGCGTGCGCGGGAAGATGTCGTCCATTTCGGCACGTTCTTCCGCCGTGGGCACCCAGCGCACGGCTTTCGCGTTTTCTGCGATCTGCTCCGGGCGGGTGGCTCCCGCAATGACGCTGCTGACTGCGGGCTGGGCGGCCAGCCAGGAGAAGGCCAGCTGCAGTTCGTTCAGGTCCCGCTCCTTGGCGAATTGGCTGAACCTGCCCAACTGGACCCAGTCGGCGTCGTGGACCATGTTGGTCCGCGTGTGGCTGAGGCGCGATCCTTCCGGGGCGCTGCCTGGAGCATACTTGCCCGTCAGGAGCCCGTTCGCCAGGGGGAAATACGGCAGGACACCGAGCCCGAAAGCCTGGGCGGCCGGAAGGACTTCGAGTTCCGCGCGGCGGTCCAGAAGGTTGTAGTGGTTCTGCGTCGAAATGAACCGTGCACCGCCCTGTATCCGTGCGACGTATTCGGCTTCGGCGATCTGCCACCCAGCACGATTGGAATGGCCGAGGTACCGGACCTTGCCGCTTGTGACGAGGTCATCGAGGGCTGCGAGGGTCTCGTCAACCGGGGTGAGGGGGTCCGGGGTGTGGTACTGGTACAGGTCAATCCAGTCCGTGCCGAGGCGGCGCAGCGATGCCTCGGCTGCTTGGATGATGTAGCGGCGCGATCCCCGGGCGCCGAAATCGTTGCCGTTGGCGCCGTGCATGTCCATGCCGAATTTCGTGGCCACGACGGCGTCGTCCCTGCGACCTTTCAGGGCGACGCCCAGCATGGTCTCGCTGAGGCCAGGCTCCCGGCCGTAGACGTCTGCAACATCGAAAAGCGTCACTCCGGCGTCCAAGGCGGCGTGCACTACCGCGTTGGTACCCTCCTGCGATTCAGTGGCCGTATTGGCCCGCCCGAGATTGTTGCACCCCAAACCGACTACTGAGACGGTCAATCCGGAATTTCCAAGACGGCGATATTCAGTCATGGTTTCACCCTACAACGACCGCGGGGGCGGGTCCGCCGCTCAGGATCCGAAGGCGATTCCCGCCTCTTCCATCGCATCGTGCAACTGGGCCATGACCTTGGGTCCCATGCCGTGCAGGGCCGCGACCCGTCCCTCGCCGAACTCGGCGAGTTGTTCCAGGGTTTCCAGACCTTCGTGGGCGAGTGCCCTTCGTGCGGGAGCGGACAAGCCCTTGGGCAGCGGAGTGTGTCCGGGCCAGTTGCTCTTGGGCGCCATGCGTGTCCCTTCGAAGCGGTGATGTGGTCCTTAGAGGGTAAAGCCCGCGCCCGTTTTCGGCGAGTGTTTTACTTTGAATGCGGTGGGTTCGGCATGGGGCGCCGCCGCGATGCTCAGCTTGGTGAAGTCCAGGTCTTCTCCCCTGATGCACACCTTGATGGCGTTGACGGCCTTGTTGACATCCGGGCACAGACAGAAAATGTTGAGCTTCGAGTCGCTGATATCGGATCGATCCACGGTACCCAAACCGCGCCAGGCCAGTTCGCTCGTCAGGGCGGCCTTCGCCTTGCGTTCAAGGTAGCGGTCGCGGTCGGTACCGTCCTTTGTCTTGAGCGCGATCTGAGCGACCACCCAAAACTGCTCGGTCTCGGGAATCTCCGCGTAGCCGTCTTCTTCGCATTGCGCGGCAAAGGCCGTCATGAGGCCTTCGACGGCGGATTCGTCGTCGACGTCGGTTTCGTCAGTGCTGCTCTGGTGTCCTACGACCCCGTGGTTGATGACGAACTGCTTGAATTCGTCGTCATACCAAGCTTCCCGGAAATGCAGGACCGCTTCGTCGTCGCGCTTATAGGTGCGGATGATGCCGCTCATGCCTGTCCTTTTCTGAACCACTCCGGGCAGGTGCTGTTCGGACCTGTGCCGTCGAAGGGTGCCTGTTTGTTGGATACTGCCTTGAACAGGCGGTTCACAGTTTGGGGAGACTGCCTGTGCTGGGGTGTTCTTGTCCTGGCAGGGGCCGCGCGAAAGGCACCTTTGTCCCCAGGACCTGCGCGACGACGTCGTGCGTTATCTGTTGGGCGGTAAGGCCCACGCGCTCAAGGACTTGGCTCCTGGTTCCATGGTCGAGGAATTCGACCGGAAGCCCCACTTCGTTGAGGGCCGTGTCCACGCCGGCCGCGCGCATCTCCTGGCGGATCCGGGAGCCGACGCCCCCTGCCCGGACGCCGTCTTCGATGCAGATCACCAAACGGTGCCGGGCTGCGAGGGCGATGATGGACTTGCGTACAGGCAGGACCCACCGCGGATCCACCACGGTGGAACTGATGCCTTGGGATCCGAGCCGGGACGCGACGTCGAGGGCGAGTTCGGACATTGCGCCTACGCTGACAACCAGGACATCGTTCTCGGTAGAGCCTTCGGGGCGGCGCGCGAGCACGTCGACGCCGTCGGAAAGCCGTTCGATCGCTTCGATCTCGCTTCCCACGCTGCCCTTGGAGAAGCGCACCACGCTGGGCGCGTCGGCGATGGCAACCGCTTCGCGGAGTTCTTCCCGCAGGCGGCTGGCATCCCGCGGAGCCGCGAGGTGCAGCCCTGGAACGATCTGGACCATCGCCATGTCCCACATGCCGTGGTGGCTGGCCCCGTCCGGGCCCGTCACGCCGGCGCGGTCCAACACGACCGTCACTCCGGCTTTGTGCAGGGCGACGTCCATGAGGAGCTGGTCGAAGGCACGGTTCAGGAACGTCGCGTAAACGGCGACGACGGGGTGCAGTCCACCGAAGGCCATGCCTGCGGCCGAGGTGAGGGCGTGCTGTTCGGCGATCCCGACGTCGATCACTCTTTCAGGGTGCCGTTCCGCGAACTTGTGCAACCCGACAGGGATCAGCATGGCCCCGGTGATACCGACGATGTCTTCGCGCTCATCGGCGATGTCCGCGATTTCCTCAGCGAACACGGATGTCCACGAGCGGGCTCCACCCGCTTCGGTGGGTTCGCCGGTTTCGGGATCGATGATCCCGACGGCGTGGAACTGGTCCGCCTCGTTGGCGAGGGCAGGCGCGTAGCCGTGCCCCTTTTCAGTCATGGCGTGGACGATCACCGGGCCGCCGTAATTACGGGCGGTAGTCAGCGCGTGCTCAAGGGCACGCATGTTGTGGCCGTCGACAGGGCCGATGTACTTCATGCCGAGGTCTTCGAACATGCCTTGCGGAGCCCACCAGTCCTTGATGCCCTTCTTCATGGCATGCAGGCTCCTGTAGGTGAACTGCCCGATCGGGCCGCCGCTTTGGAGTTTCTTCTTCCACCAGTCCAACACCACTTCATAGGTGGGGGCTGCCCGGAAGGAATCGATCGTGGGGCGCAGCGAAGCGAGGTAGTCGGCAAGACCGCCGACCGTCGGGGCATAGGAGCGGCCATTGTCGTTGACGACGATCACCACGCGTCGCCGCTTGTCGGCGGCGATGTTGTTGATTGCCTCCCAGGCCATGCCGCCCGTCAGCGCACCGTCTCCGACGACGGCGACAACGCAGCGGTCGCCCTCGCCGGTCAACTGGCGGGCACGGGAGATACCGTCGGCCCAGGACAAGGAAGAGGACGCGTGGGAGCTTTCCACGATGTCGTGCTCGGACTCGGCACGATCGGGGTAGCCGGACATGCCACCTTGCTGCCGGAGGGTGCTGAAGTCCTGCCTGCCGGTCAGCAATTTGTGGACGTAGGACTGATGGCCGGTGTCGAAAACGATGCTGTCGCGCGGCGAATCGAAGACCTTATGGATGGCCATGGTGAGTTCCACCACGCCAAGGTTCGGTCCAAGGTGACCACCCGTTTGGGCGACGTTGGTGATGAGGAAAGTCCTGATCTCGCCTGCAAGCTGCTCCAGCTGCTGACTGGTGAGCTTGCTCAGGTCCTGCGGGTTCCGGATTGTCTCCAAGAGTCCCAACGGCCCCTCCTTAGGGTGGTTGACGTGCTATACAACTCTAACGCCTTGGCCGGAACCAAGCCGCAGGAAAGGCTACAGCCCCGGCCGGTCGATGACCAGCCGGGGCTGTAGCTTTTGCCTTTGGCGCAGGCGGAGCCCGCGCCGGTATCGGCTAGTGGGCCGAGATTTGGCGCAGAACGTACTGAAGGATGCCGCCGTTGCGGTAGTAGTCCGCTTCGCCCGGCGTATCGATACGCAACACGGCGTCGAAGGACTTGGTGCTGCCGTCCTCGGCCGTTGCCGTGACCTTGAGCGTCCGCGGCGTGGTGCCGTTGTTCAGCTCGGTGACGCCCTCGACCGAGAACGTTTCCGTGCCGACCAGGCCCAGCGACGCAGCCGATTCGCTGGCCGGGTACTGCAGCGGGAGGACGCCCATGCCGATGAGGTTGGAGCGGTGGATGCGCTCGTAGCTTTCGGCGATGACAGCCTTGACGCCCAGCAGCGCGGTTCCCTTGGCAGCCCAGTCACGGGACGAGCCGGAGCCGTACTCCTTGCCGGCCAGGACCACCAGCGGGGTGCCGGCTGCCTGGTAGTTCTGGGCAGCGTCGTAGACGTAGGCCTGGGGGCCGTCCGCCTGGGTGAAGTCGCGGGTGAAGCCACCCTCGACGCCCGCACCGTCGTTGAAGTCAGCGAGCAGCTGGTTCTTGATGCGGATGTTCGCGAAGGTTCCGCGGATCATGACCTCGTGGTTGCCACGGCGCGAACCGTAGGAGTTGAAGTCCTTGCGCTCCACGCCGTTGGCCAGAAGGTACTGGCCTGCCGGGGTGTCCGACTTGAAAGAACCGGCCGGGGAGATGTGGTCGGTGGTGACGGAGTCGCCGAGCTTCAGCAGCACGCGGGCTCCGGCGATGTCCGTTACCGGTTCCGGCTGCGCCTTCATGCCTTCGAAGTACGGGGGCTTCCGCACGTAGGTGGACTTGGCGTCCCAGGCGAAGGTGTCGCCTGCCGGAGTGTCGAGTGCCTTCCAGCGGTCGTCGCCGTCGAAGACGCCCTCGTAGCCGCGGGCGAACATTTCCTTGTCGATCGAGGAATCGATGACCTTCTGGACCTCGACCGGGTTCGGCCAGATGTCCTTCAAGAAGACATCGTTGCCGTCCTGGTCCTGGCCCAGCGGATCGGCGTCGAAGTCGAAGTCCATGGTTCCGGCCAGGGCGTAGGCGATGACCAGCGGCGGGGAGGCCAGGTAGTTCATCTTGACGTCCGGGTTGATGCGGCCTTCGAAGTTGCGGTTGCCGGAGAGGACAGCCGAGACGGAAAGGTCGTTGGCCTGGATGGCCTCGGAGATTTCGGCGTCGAGCGGTCCAGAGTTGCCGATGCAGGTGGCGCAGCCGTAGCCCACGATGTAGAAGCCGAGCTTCTCCAGGTAGGGGGTCAGGCCGGACTTCTCGTAGTAGTCGGTGACAACCTTGGAGCCGGGAGCAACCGAAGTCTTGACCCACGGCTTGGACGTGAGGCCCTTGTCGACGGCGTTGCGGGCGAGCAGCGCGGCAGCAAGCATCACCGAAGGGTTGGACGTGTTGGTGCAGGACGTGATCGAAGCGATCGAAACGGCACCGTGGTCCAGTTCGAATTCGCGGCCGTCAGCTGTTGTGACGCTCACCTTGTTCGACGGACGACCGTTGGACTTCGGGCCGTGTCCGTGCGGCGCGACGTCGGACAGGTGCGTCGCGGTGGCGGTGAACGACGGCGAATCGGAGGCCGGGAAGCTCTCGTCGATCGCTTCGTCCAGGCTTCCGTCGGCCAGGTCTTCCTTCACGTAGTTGCGCAGGTCCTCGCGGAACTGCGCCTTGGACTCGGTGAGGATGATGCGGTCCTGGGGACGCTTCGGGCCCGAGATCGAGGGAACAACCGTGGACAGGTCGAGCTCGAGGTACTCGGAGAACTTGATCTCGTGCGAGGGATCGTGCCAGAGGCCCTGTTCCTTCGCGTAGGCCTCGACCAGGGCGACGTTCTGCTCGGAGCGGCCGGTGAGGCGCAAGTACTCGAGGGTGACGTCGTCGATCGGGAACATCGCTGCCGTTGAGCCGAACTCCGGGCTCATGTTGCCGATAGTGGCGCGGTTGGCCAACGGCACGGCCGCAACGCCTTCGCCGTAGAATTCCACGAACTTGCCGACCACGCCGTGGTTGCGCAGCTGCTCGGTGATGGTCAGGACGACGTCCGTGGCGGTGGCGCCGGCGGGGATGGAGCCGGTGAGCTTGAAGCCGACAACGCGCGGGATCAACATGGAAACGGGCTGGCCAAGCATGGCGGCCTCGGCTTCGATGCCGCCTACGCCCCAGCCGAGCACGCCCAGGCCGTTGACCATGGTGGTGTGGGAGTCCGTGCCGACGCAGGTGTCCGGGTAGGCACGGAGGACGCCGTCAACTTCGCGGGTCATGACGGTGCGTGCCAGGTATTCGATGTTGACCTGGTGGACGATGCCGGTTCCCGGGGGGACAACCTTGAAGTCGTCGAAAGCAGTCTGGCCCCAACGCAGGAACTGGTAACGCTCGCCGTTGCGCTGGTATTCGATCTCCATGTTGCGCTCAAGCGCGCCGGAGTTGCCGAAGGCATCGATCTGCACGGAGTGGTCGATGACCATCTCAGCCGGAGCCAGCGGGTTGACGCGCTTGGGGTCGCCGCCGAGGTCCTTGATGGCTTCACGCATGGTGGCAAGGTCAACCACACAGGGAACCCCGGTGAAGTCCTGCATGATGACTCGGGCCGGGGTGAACTGGATCTCGGTGTCTGGCTGGGCATCCGGGTCCCAGCCGGCCAAGGCGCGGACGTGGTCGGCCGTGATATTGGCGCCATCTTCCGTCCGCAGGAGGTTTTCAAGCAATACCTTAAGGCTGAACGGAAGGCTGTCTGCGCCCTCAACGGAGTTCAACCGGAAAATTTCATAATCGGTGCCGGCTACATTCAGTACGCCTTTGGAACCGAAGCTGTCCACAGTGCTCATGGCAGGACTCCTCTCGCAACAGCTTTCATCTTTGTCGCGTGGTTGACCGCTAGCTAGTTAGGCAAACCTAATCTGAGCGACTGCCGGCCGGTGGAGAAGTGAAGCGCGACGTAGGACTTCTCCCCCATCGTAGTGGCGCCTATGCCGCGGGCACCAGCAACGCAACGGTCTCCAGGTGGTGTGTGTGCGGATACAAGTCAAATGCCCGGAGGGATTCGAGGCGCCATCCGCTGTTCCGGAAGTACCCCAGATCACGCGCGAAGGAGGCCGGATCACACGACACATAGGCGATTGCGCGGGGCCCGGACTCGATGAGCTGGCTGACCACGGCCTTGCCGGCGCCGGCCCGCGGCGGGTCGATCACCAAGGCGTCGAAGCTCCGGGGGCGCTGCCGGAGGACACGTTCCACCCTGCCCTGGACAATTTCCACCTGGGTCTCTCCGTGCAGGTTCTTGCGGGCATCGCGGCTGGTCCCGGGCGATCCTTCGACGGACAGCACCGAACCGGTGATCCCCACGGCATCCGCCAAGGGCGCCGTAAACAATCCGGCTCCCGCGTAAAGATCGGCGACGGCCGATCCCGGAAGGAGGTAGCCGCCGTCGTGCAGGAATCCCGTCACCGCCCCCACCAGGGTCCCGGGCGCGTCCTTGTGGATCTGCCAGAACCCTTCTCCCGTCACCCGGTATTCGTGGCCGGCAGCCGATTCCTGGACCCACGTCCTGCCGCGCAACTGCAGGACATCTCCACCCACGGGGTCGAAGCTCGCCACTGAGACTTCCTGCGGGAGCTGGCCCAGGATCCGGTTGAGGCGCCGGGCGTCAGTACCCTCCTCCGGGGCGAGAAGGACGAGGGGACGCGATCCGTTGGCGGGCGCGGCCACCTCCACCCGCGAGATCCCCCGCAGATCGATGTCCCAGAGCCGCAACTCGTTGATGCCCGGCAGTGCCAAAGGCATCTCATGGACAGGAATCACGACGTCGGAGCGGTGGGCATGCATCCCCAGCCGGCCACCGGGGGTGACGGCAAAGCTGGCACGGGTCCGCCAGCCGAGCCCGGTATCGCCGTCGGATGCCGCAACACCGCCGGGGGCCGCGTCACCGGCGGCCGCCGGCTCCACTTCGACATCGAGTTCGACGCCGGCGAGCCGCTTCAACTGTTCGGCGAGGACTTCGGATTTGAGCAGCCGTTGCCGTTCCAGTGTTACGTGCCCGAGTTCCGCGCCGCCCACGGGCGGACCGCCCTTGCGCCAGGCGGCAAGAGAGTCGGCGAGCGGCCAGAAATGGCGCGTCCGATCGTCTGACGCTTCCAGGACGTCGACGACGTCGGCACGCCAGAAACGGGAAGACTCTCCTGCGTCGGTCAGCCGGACCCGGACCTTCTCCCCCGGGATGCCGTGCCGGACAAAAATAACCCGGCCTTCGTGCCGTGCGACAAAGTGGCCGCCATGGGCGATGGGGCCGACGTCCACCACCAGCTCCGTGGCAGCTCCGTCCTGGGCCGTGGGCGAGCTGGATTCGGTGTTGATCGGGTGGGTCATCAGGTATCCTGCAATGCCTTTGCTTCTTCGGAGGATTTCAATTGCCAAGGGACGCTGGCCACCATGACGCCGGGTTCAAAGTGGAGCCTGGCCTTGATGCGCAAGGCGGTCTGGTTGTGGACGAGCTGTTCCCACCACTTGCCGACGACGTACTCCGGGATGTAGACGACGATCAGGTCGCGCGGGGAATCACGGCGCATGTTCTTGACGTAGTCCAGGATCGGCGTGACGGTTTCGCGGTACGGGCTCGCCAAAACGGTCAACGGGACAGGGATGTCCAGCTTGTCCCAGGCCTCGACGGTGTGCGCGGTTTCCTCGTGGTCGATGTCGACGATGATGGCGTCCAGCCGGGACGGCCTCGACGCCCGCGCGTAGGCGAGGGCGCGCAGCACCGGTTTGCGGACGTGGGACACCAGGAGCACGGCATGGACCCGGGTAGGCAATGCACGCGGGGAAGAATCCTCGTCAACGGCCAGTTCCTTGGCCACGTTGTCGTAGTGGGCGCGGATGCTCCACATGATGAGGAACAGGACGAACATCGCGAGAAGGGCGATCCAGGCACCCTGTTCGAACTTGGTGATCAGCACGATGGTCAGCACCAGCGCCGTCATGGCGAAGCCGAGCATGTTGATGGTGCGGGACTTCACGATCCTGAGGCGGACGGCTTTGTCCTGCGCAAGTTTGAGTTCCCTGCCCCAGTGACGCACCATGCCCAACTGGCTCATCGTGAAGGAAATGAAGACGCCCACGATGTACAGCTGGATCAGCTTGGTGACATCGGCGTTGAAGGAAATGATGAGGACCAAGGCGCCGGCAGCAAGGGCGAGGACGCCGTTGCTGAAGGCCAGGCGGTCTCCGCGGGTCCGAAGCTGGCGGGGAAGGTAGCCGTCCTGGGCGAGGATGGACCCCAGGACCGGGAATCCGTTGAACGCCGTGTTGGAGGCGAAGACGAGGATGACGCCCGTCGCGGCGACAACAACGTAGAACGGGATGGACCCGGCGCCGAAGATCGTCTGTGCAATCTGGCTGATGGCAGGGTTCTGGATGTAGTCGTCCGGGAGCGGCTGGCCATGCAGGAGGAATTCTTTGGCCGGATCCAGCACGATGTGGACCTTGGTGGCGTTGGCGAGGTAGATGATGCCCGCGAGCATGGCCGAGGCGATGACGCCGAGCAGCAAGAGCGTAGTGGCGGCGTTCTTGCTCTTTGGCTTCTTGAAGTTCGGTACACCGTTGCTGATGGCCTCCACACCAGTCAGGGCCGCTGCGCCGGAGGAGAAGGCGCGCAGCAGCAGGAACGCGCCTGCCAGGCCCACGAGTCCCTGGTCGAATCCCTCTTGCGGGACGATGGTGAAGGCTGCCGAGGGAGCCTGGCCGAGTTGGCCCGTGGCCGCCTGGAAGATACCGACGGCCGTCATGCCCAGGATGGAGAACATGAATATATAGGTGGGAACCGCGAAGACACTGCCCGCTTCCTTGATTCCGCGCAGGTTGACGAGTGCCAGGACGATGACGCCGACTGTGGCGATGAGCGCCTGCTGCCCGTGCAGCGAGGGGATCGCGGTGGTCAGGTACGCCGCGGCGGAGGACATCGACACGGCGACGGTGAGGACGTAGTCCACCAACAACGCGGCGGCGACGGTCAGGCCAGCGAACTTCCCCAGGTTGACGTTGGCGATTTCGTAGTCGCCGCCACCGGAAGGGTAGGCGTGGACGTTCTGCCGGTACGAGGCTACAACCGTGAGCAAGACCACCATGACCGCGAGGCCTACGAGCGGCGAAATAGCCACAGCACTCACGCCCGCGAGGGCCAGCGTCAGCAGGATTTCGTCAGGGGCGTACGCCACGGATGACAGGGCGTCCGAGGCGAAAATCGGCAGGGCAATGCGCTTGGGAAGCAGGGTGTGGGCCAGGCGGTCGTTCCGGAACGGCCGCCCCACCAACACCCGCTTCGCGGCGTTGAGAATTGTCAGCACTCCGCAAAGCTACTCTGAATCGAACGCGATGTCATGACGGCGGACTGGCTTCCGCGACTTGCCCCGGTAGAGTCTTACCGAGCGGCATGCATAAGAGTGAAGGAGAAACCGTGGCTCACTTTGTGATCATGGGTTGCGGACGAGTTGGCGCAACGTTGGCGCACACCTTGGAAGACGCCGGCCATTCGGTGGCAATCATCGACCAGGACGACCGTGCTTTCCGCCGCCTGCGCAGCGGGTTCACCGGCAGGAAAGTCACCGGCGTCGGCTTCGACCGGGACACCCTCAAGCAGGCAGGTTGCGAGGAAGCGTACGCTTTCGCCGCCGTCTCCAGCGGTGACAACTCCAATATCCTCGCCACCCGGGTAGCCCGTGAGACTTTCCATGTTTCGCATGTTGTAGCCCGCATCTACGATCCCGGCCGCGCCGAAATCTACCAGCGCCTGGGCATCCCCACGGTAGCCGCCGTGCGCTGGAGCGCGGACCAGGTCCTGCGCCGGATCCTGCCCGAGCAACACTTGGCGGGCGACTACCGCGAACCCTCGGGCCGGTTGGTTTTGTCCGAAGTAGACCTCGACCAAGGCTGGATCGGGCACCCGCTGACTGCCATCGAAGCAGCATCCGGAATCCGTGTCGCTTTCCTCACCCGTTTTGGAGAGGGCGTCCTGCCCCAGGCCGGAACGGCGTACCAGGAGGGCGACACCGTGCACGCCATGTTGAATCTGGACCGCAGCGCCGAGGTGGCGCGCATCCTTTCCAGCGCACCTGCCAAGGAGTCTGAGTGAAAGTCGTTATTGTCGGCGCGGGCAGCGTCGGTTCATCGATCGCGCGTGAATTGCTCGCCCACAAACACGAGATCATGCTGATCGACCTCAAACCGGAGGTCATCGGGCGCAGCGGGCTCCGCGGGGCGCGCTGGCTCGTGGGCGACGCGTGCGAATTGAGCACGCTGCAGGAAGCGAAGCTGGAAGGGGCCGACGTCGTCGTGTCCGCGACCGGCGACGACAAAGTCAACCTCGTGGTGTCCTTGCTGGCCAAGACCGAATTCGGTGTGGGCCGCACGGTTGGCCGGGTCAACAATCCCAAGAACGACTGGATGTTCAACGATTCCTGGGGCGTCGACGTCGCAGTCAACACCCCGCAGCTCATGACGGCGCTCGTGGAAGAAGCCGTGGAAATCGGTGACCTCGTCCGCTTGCTGACCTTGCAGACGGGCGTCTCCTCACTCGTGGAATTCACCGTTCCCCACGACTCGCACATCATCGGCAGCACCGTGGGCGGCATCGAATGGCCCGAAGACGCCACCCTGGTGGCGATCCTTCGGGACCATGCGCCCATCACGCCGAGCCGCGACGACGTGATCGACGGCGGCGACGAGCTGTTCTTCGTCACCACCATTGCGGCTGAGGACGGCCTCAGGGGGCTGCTTTCCCCGTCCGCCGCGGACCACGGCTCAGTTGACGTCGAAGAAGAGTTTTCGGATCAGTCCGACGACGACGGCTTCGACGGCTGAGGATCACGATCCGGCTTCTGGCCCGGCACCGGCCGGGTCAGGAGCCAGGCAATCCAGAGCCCAAGGATGTATAGCGGAGCGCCCATGATCAGCCTCATGGTAGCGAGCGCGGCAAGGCCGGGTTCGCCCATGAAATACAGGGGCACCTGGACCACCAGCCGTAGTGCCAGGACGGCAATGACTACCCACGTGCCGATGGCGTAGGCCCGCAGGCGCTCCGGGTTCTTCCGCCATTCGAAGCCCTCGTTGCGGACGAATCCGAAAAGCAGGCCGGCGATCGGCCACTTGAGCAGGATCGACAGCACCATTCCGGCGATGTAGGCGATATTCGTATAGAAGCCCAGGACGTAGAAATCCTCGGCCTTGCCGGTGGTGTTCGCGAGCCAAGCGGAGATGGCGACGCCGGCGATCCCCGCAAGCGCCTGGGTCAACGGGCGCCGTTGGACAAGCCGGACTACGGTGAAGACGGCTGCCGCCGCGAGGGAGGCAATCAGGGACGCCGGAAGGTCGCGGGTGACCATGAAAGCGATCAGGAAGACGAGGCCTGGCACGATGCTCTCGGCTATGCCCTGGACACCCCCGGCGGATTTGAGGATATCCACGTGCCCGTGGCTGTTGCGTTGGAGTCCGGCTTTCTCGGCATAGCCGGCGGCAATGTCCGCAATGCTCGGCCCCTGGGCGCCCTGCCTGGCCTCCTCGGCCGAGCCGGGCTCCTCCTCCGCTGGTTTTTCGTGGGGGCCGGATCCATTGGCGACGGTCATTGGTGCTCCTGCCGGGAGAGGATTTCGTAGCGCGGATTGAACATTGTGGGCATCCCGTCTTTCGGCGTGACCATGCCCTCGAGCCGCAGGACCGTCCCTGGTTCAATACCGGGCACCTTGCGGCGCCCGAGCCAGATGACGCGGAGTCGGGTCAACGGACCGGTGTCGCCCCTATGCGCAATCCGGTCGACGACGATAGCCGAGAAGTGTGCTTGCTCATTGGCGGGCTGGTAGGTGACCGACTCGATGAAACCCGTGCAGTCGACCCTGCCCCGGACAGGGAGTTCAGTGAGGGGCAGGGACGCCGAGCTGCCATGGGCGGCAGCGGCACGCGCCGCTTTGTCAGCCAATCTGGGTGATCTCCGGGCCGCGTTCCGGCCGCTGAAGCTCCGGCGTTTCATGGGGAGCGCCGTGCTGGCCGGAGGCCACAGCATCCTTGGGAAGCTTCAGCTGAAGCAGCTCGCGGGGCGGCATGGGGTTGTCTCCGCGAATGACCACAACCTTGCGGAAGAGGTTCTCCAGTCCTTCGGCCGCTTTCCTGTCCAAGGCCGCGTTGCCGCCGATGACGCCACGGAGGAACCAGCGGGGTCCGTCCACGCCCATGAACCGGGCGGCCCGGAAGCCACGGCCGCCGTCGGCGGATTCGGTGGGAAGCTTGGCGATGAGTTCCGTGCCGAAGGTGCCGACGATCTCCTCGACTTCGCCTCCTTGGCTGGATACGGACTGGCCGATTTGTTCGCGGATCTCGTCCCACAGCCCTTCGGAGCGTGGCGCGGCAAATGCTTGGAGCTGGAGGCTCGAGCCATCGAGGTCCATGGTGACGGCCACTACCCGCTGGGTTGCTTCTTCGACTTCGAGGCGCAATTGAAGGCCCTCGGAAGGCTCGATCAGCAAGGCGCCAAGATCCACGTAGCCATCCTGGCTATCTATTTCGCTGGCATCCAATGGCCCCTTGGACAGGCGGAAGTCGCCCTTGGCGGCTCCACTGGCTACCGTGCCGGCGTCCTGCTGCGTCGTCGCGGCATTGGCCTGCTCAGTACCGTTGTCTTTCGGCTGCTCAGCCTTGGACTTCTTTCCGCGCCCAAAAAGCATCGGGTTGTCTCCTTAGTAGTGGTCTATCCCCAGTAAACCGCAGACTGCCCATCAACTCGCGGGCAGCATGGCAATCAGCTCCGTGCGGCGCCGATTGTCGAGGGTTGTTGCTAGCTCACGGCCGGCGCGAAGCCTCCGGTGGATCCAAAGCCGCCGGTGCCGCGCGAGGTGTCGGACAACTCCTCCACGGATACGAACTGCGCATACTCGACGCGCTGGATCACCATTTGAGCAATTCTATCGCCGCGCTTGAGTTCGATTGCGTGGTTTTGGTCGGTATTCAAAAGCGTCACGGAAATTTCACCTCGGTAGCCGGCATCAACCGTCCCGGGAGCGTTCACCACCGTGAGTCCGTGCTTGGTTGCCAGCCCTGACCGGGGGTGGATCAGCGCGACAAAGCCGTTCGGCAGTGCGATTGAGACGCCCGTGGGAACAAGCTTCCGCTCACCCGGCGCAAGCGATACGTCCGCGCGGGCCCGAAGGTCCGCCCCGGCGTCACCGGGGTGGGCGTAGGACGGCGCTTCCAATCCGGCGTCGAGCATTTTCAGTTGGACCTGAAGGGTCGGCGCGCCGTATTCGGCGGAGGTGTCTGCTGGGTTGGCTACTGCTGTCTCGTGGCTCACAGTCACACATTCTATCGCCCACGGAGTGCTTCCCCGGTTGCCGCCGCACGCCGGCCACAGGGCATGAGGGGCGTTAATTCCCGGGGGCACAGTCCCGATAAGCTGGTGGTATGCCTGAATCGACTGCTTCCGTACCCGCACCGCACCATTCCTCGAGTGGAACGGGCGTCCTGTTTACGGAAAAGCTCTGGCCCTCCCCCTGGATTTGGATTGTGGTGGTCGGCTTGTCCGCCGCGGGCATCTTGATGTTCGCGCCGATCAGCATCACCGCGGGGATTATCGCCGCGCTGGTCCTCTTTGCGATCATGACCACCATGCTGGTGTTGTCCACCCCGGCGATTGTGGTGGACCGGGACACCGTCCAAGTGGGACGCGCTACTATCCAGCGCGAGTTTGTCGGCGCCGTCACCGCGTACCGCAAGGACGAGGCCACCGCGGAGCGCGGAACCCGTCTCCACGGACTGGCGTTCCTGTGCCTCCGGGGCTGGATCGATCCCGTGGTGCGTATTGAAATCACCGACCCGGCGGACCGCACCCCGTACTGGTTGACGTCCACGCGCCGCCCCGAAGAACTTCTGGCAGCGCTGTCCACGCAGTCTTCGCGAGGCTAGCTTTCGCATTCCTTGCAGTAAAGGTGCCCGTCCTTCTCCCGCGCAATCTGGGAGCGGTGTTTGACGAGGAAGCAATTGAAGCACGTAAATTCGTCCGGTTGCGGAGGCAGGACGCGGACCAGCAGCTCTTCGCCGGACAAGTCCGCCCCGGGGAGCTCGTAGGCGTCCGCGAGGTCAGTCTCATCGATGTCAACAGCCGATGACGACTGTTTCTCGGTGCGATGCGACTTGAGTTCCTCGATCGAGTCCTCGGTGTCTTCTTCGGTCTTCCGAGGGGCGTCGTAGTCCGTTGCCATGGTCCCTTCTTCGTTCTCCCTTGCACGTCACGCAGGGCTTGCGATCCTGTCGACCGGAACCTCGCCCGGTCTAAGGATGTAACGCAGCGGGCCGCATTTTTGTGCCCGATATCGGGCAGATTGTCCTCCCGGATGTCTCGAATGTCCATACCCCGGTGCCGATCGCCTGCGCACGGAATGCCGGAAATCGCGGAATATCGCGGCGCGCCCTTTCTCCTAGTAGGAAAAGGCCGTACCGGGTGGCAGAGTTTCGAATGTCAGATAGGCCATGGTGGAGGATTTTATGCGGGATCTACGGCTGGTTGGCGTCCACGACGACGGCGGACATCTCCTGTTGAGCGGTACCGGCGGCGAGATGTTCCAGCTTCCGATTGATGAGGCGTTGCGGGTTGCAGCGAGCCGGACACCTGCCCAGGTGGCCGCACGTTCCTCGATCACGCCCGTCGCCATGTCCCCCCGTGACATTCAGTCACGCATCCGCAGCGGCGCTACGGCCGCGGAAGTGGCGGAGCTGTCCGGGATGCCGCTCGCCAACGTGCAGCGGTATGAGGGCCCTGTGCTTGCAGAGCGCGAGTACATCGCCCAGCAGGCACGCAAAGTCGAAGTCGCTGCCCCGGCCCCCGGCCAGGACGCCTACCGCGCAGCGTTCGGCGATGAACCCGCAAGCCTGGGCGAAATGGTCGCACACCGGCTCACGGCCCACGGAATCGATTCCTCTAGCGTGGAATGGGATTCCTGGCGCCGGACCGATGGCACGTGGACCGTCGTCGCACGCTTCGAAACCAAGCCAGGCAGCCTGGAGAGCATCGGCGAAGAACCGCCCGCGATGTGGACGTTCCATCCCGCCCGCAAATCCATCCAGAACGCCAACCGCTGGGCCCAGCAGCTCAGCGAACTGGAACCCCTTGATGGGCCCGTACCGGCGCGGCGGCTCGCGGCCGTCTCCGACCGGCCCTTTGACTTTGAGGCCGATGCCGGGACCGCCGCACGCGCGGCTGCCGCCGCTGCCACGAAGGAAGCCGATGGGCTCCTTGACATGTTGCGCTCGCGCCGCGGACAGAGGCTGGGACTTGACGAAGACAGTGACGACGCGTTGGCGCTGCTTCTGAGCAGCGGCGTTCCGGCTGCGCATCCACGTCCTGGCGACGTCGACGACGAACGTGCGGACAGCGACGCAGCTGACAAAGAGCCGGTCGATACGGAAACGCACCAGCAGCCTGAATCCGGGCCGGCCCCCAGCCGCCGTGACGCGCGTGCATCCATGCTGTCGCGGCTGAGCCTGGCCCCGAAGCATGACGACAAGGAAGACGATTCCCTCCACCTTCACGACGGCGTCAGCACGGACACCCGTGAAATCACGGTGATCCCCGGTCCGCTGCGCCCCGTGACCATGTTGCGCGGCAGGAACGATCACGACGGTCAGACCGGCCAGGACGAGGCGCGAACCCCGGGAGCAGCATCGCCGCGGGCGGGCTTGGACGAATTGCTCGGCGGCGCTCCCCGGCGGGATCGCGAAGAGCCGAAGCCCACCCGTTCCGGGCAGAAGGATGAAGAAACTTCCGACGCGGGAGCGGCCGAGCGCCAGCCGTCACGGCCCAAGCGCTCCAGCATTCCGAGCTGGGATGAAATCGTCTTCGGGACGCGCGGAGACTAGGCAGCGTTCAATTCGTTGCGGCTTCAGCCTGCGCCGTGCCAAAGGCAAGCGTCGACGTCGAACGGCAGCAACTGATCCCGGCTCGCCATGAGATTGGCTCCATGAGCGGTGACCCGGCGCATGTAGTGCCTTCGGCATAGGGTCTCGTACCCGACAACCGGCTGCGACGCGTCGATTTGCTCCGGGGTGACCTCCGCTTGTCCGGCCTCCCTGGCAACGTCTCCCACCACGACTTGCTCGCCTTCAACCACCATGATGCCGTCCACGGTCCGCGCATTGTGTGTCGCCCGGCGGCCGCACCAGCAGAGCGCTTCCACTTGCAGGACTTGGACCCTGTCCGCGAGCTCGACGAAACGCTGGGATCCGGGGAACAGCCGGGTGCGGAAGTCGGACGTGATTCCGAAAGCGAACACGTCTACGCCCATCTCGTCAACCACGCGCGCCAGCTGTTCCACTTGCACGGGTGAGTAGAACTGGGCTTCGTCACAGATCAGGTAGTCCACCTTGAGGCCCGTGGTCCGGCGTCGGACAACCTCGTCCCAGAAATCGGTGGTGTCAATGACTTCCACGGCGTCCGTCTGGAGCCCGAGACGGCTGGAGATGACGGATCCGCCGGCGCGGTCGTTGCAACTGAAGCGGACCCCGCCCCGGCCGCGGGCACGGTGGTTGTAATCCATCTGCAAGGCAAGGGTGGACTTGCCGCAGTCCATGGTTCCGGAGAAGAAAATGAGTTCAGCCACGGCGGCCCTTGGGACCTCCGGCTTGGAAGCACAGCAAGGGAACTTCGCGCTCCGCCTTGGTCAGCGAACCATGTTGCCCCACCACCTCCAAGGCAGTCGGACGGACGCGGCGGACGTCGTAGAGCGCCAAGGTGTCCCGGGCCGCGATCATGACATCCCCGATCCGGGGGGAAACCTCCGGCCGAAGGACCCCGAAGAGTCCTGCTTCAAGGGCCTGCCCGCGCGTGAAGGCCCAGATCCGGTCGCCGAAGCGGGCGCGCCAGGCATCCAGCAGGGCGTCCCGGTGAAGCTCCCGGGCGTCGGGTTCGAGGTACAGGTGGACCATGCGTGGCTCGCCCGCTGTGTGCCGCACCCCTGCGATAAGGGCAGGATCGGCGGAATAGTCGATGCGCTGAGACTCGGGAACGTCGAGCATTCCATGGTCGCCCGTGAGCAGGATGGTTGTCCCCGCCGGCAGTGAGGCAGAGAGCCTCTTGACCGTCGAATCGATTTCCTCGAGCTGGTGCTCCCAGCGATCGGACTGACAGCCGTAGCGGTGTCCGGCTTTGTCCAGCTCGTTGACGTAGAAGTACATGAGGGAGGGGGTTCCCGCAGCCATTTCCTCCCCCGCCATTGCCGTCCGGGCATGGAGCGAGGTGCCGCCCACGAACCGGCTTCCCCGGAGCGCCGCGCGGGTCATCGGCGACGCCCCGAACTGGGGCAGGCTCACGGTGACGACGTCGGCGTCAGCGGCCACCCGTTCGAAGATTGTCGGGAACGGCTGCCAACGCAAGGGGTCGACACCAGCGTCCCAATTGCCGAGCAAGTTGACTACCTTGTCCTGGGCAGGATCCAGGACGTCATAGCCCACCATGCCGTGTTCACCGGGCGTGCGGCCGGTTCCGAGGCTGGCCAAGGACGATGCCGTGGTGGAAGGAAAAGCCGAATCAAGCCACACCGGGACGGCACCCTGTCCCGAATTCGCAATCGACCTCAGAAACGGGGTGTGCGCGGCCTTCTGTTTCAGGAGATTGCGCCCCAGGCCATCGGCGAGAACAACGCACACGCGTTGCGATACGGGCAAGTGCAGTTTGTTGTCGAAGCCGGGCAGGCCCATGCTCGCCGCGGCGCTCGTGAAAACCTCGGCGATCGATTTGCTGCCATACAGCGGCGCGCCGGGAAGCTCGGGGATGGCGCCGGTAACGGGGACGGTGTCCTGGGCGACGGGTTCCGACGTCGCCATCAGCGCTGGTGCCCGCGGCTCAGCCTGTTGCCGAAGACGCCGGAGCGGAGTCGCGGACCGGAGATGGTACTTGCGTGAACCGAGGGCCCGGGAGCGCCCGTATTCACGGCCCGCAGCGCGCGGGCAAAGACCTTCGCGTCCTGAACGGCCCGGGGTCCGTCAGCCTCGGAGCTGATCCGCAGCACGATGTCCTCCTGGGAGATGGTGCCCGTGTATCCGTGGTCGGCTTCGCACTGGGGATCGCCGCAGCTGGCGGGTCCCACGTCCAGCCGCTGGCCTCCGGACCAGGCAATGGAGAGGGTCAGCTCCCTGACCGGGTCGCTGGGAGTGTAGTTCTGCGGCTGCGCATACATGTAGCTGAGGACGACCGAGCGGATCTGTGCCACGGGGACGGACTCGGTGGAAATCTGGGCGACGATCTGCTCCCCGGCTTCGTCGAGCTGCTGGTCGTCGACGTGGGTGATCACCAGCATGTCCTCGGTGAGGACGAGGACCGTGATGTGCCGCCGGACCTCGGCACGGTCGAAATGTGTTTCCAAATGCACCAGATGCGCAAGGCAGTCGCGCCCGTCCAAGGCGTCGGCCACAACATCGGCAACCAGGACAGGATAGAAGCCTGCCCGTTGAAGTGCCTGGTCCAGGCTCTGCCCCTGCGAGCTGTGGTTGTGTGTTGCATGGTGCCCGGTGGTAGCCGGACCGGACGGAGGCGTCGGGGACTTCGAGCTCATTCCCCCATTTTCACAGATCGGCTGGGGACTTCATAACCGTCCGGCCCTCCGGCGGTCAACTGCCAGCTCAGCTGAGCATCGCACGGCGGGCACTGTCTGTGCGCTGTGCGGCGTTCCCGATCCACACCTCGGCGGCAAGGATTTTCGCGCCCCGGGTCCCGGCCAGGACGGGATTGAACTCCACGAGCGCGATTTCGGGGTGTTCATCCTTGAGCCGGACCAGCCGTGCTCCGAGGTCTTCGAGGGCGGCCACGTCCACGGCCGGCAGCCCTTGGTAGCCGAACAGTTTCAGGGAAGCCCGGGGTGCCCTGATGAAGTCGTGGAGATCAGTCGTGGACAAGGGAGGTACCCGGTGCGCCCAATCGTCCAGGAGGTTCACGGCGTCTCCCGCCAAACCGAAAGAGACCACGGGCCCCAGGAGCGGATCCTCGATGGCCCGGAAGGTGCACGCCTGTCCCACTGGAACCATGGCCTGCACCTCTATGGCCGATGAACCGTAGGGCTCTAGTGCGCGACGCATCTGCGCGATGTTGCGCCGAAGCGAGTCCGCATCCTCGATGTCGAGACGCACGCCTCCCAGGTCCAGGCGGTGCCGGAGGGCGGGATCCGTGGTCTTGAGCACCACGGGCCAGCCGAGCCGTTCGGCGGCGTCTACCGCTTCGTCGTCGCTCTCGAACACAGCCGACGGCACCACGGGGATTCCGTAGCGGGACAGAAGCGCGGCCGATTCGCCGCCATCGAGCCGTACCAATTGCTCCCCCGCGACAGCAGACAGGAGCCGCTCGATGTGTTCGCGGGTACCTTCGCGGTCGCAACCAGGAGGCTCGATGAACATGCCTTGGTCCCGGTCCAGCCACTTCGCGTAACGGACCACAGCCGCCAAGGCCGCCACTGCGCTGCCCGCGCTGGAGTAGCAAGGAAGGGAAGGTCCGGACTCCCCGTTTGGGGCGAGTAATCCGTCCAGTTGCACGGAAGTGTCGAGGATCCCGGTGAATGCCGCCACGACGGGCTTTCCGGCCTCCGCCGCGCATTCAGCGAGCACTCCCGCGATCGCTTCCATCGTGAGGCTTCGGGACGGCACCATGGCCGCCACCACCGCATGCACGGAATCGTCTGCAAGATTCTTCCGGAGGCTGCGCCGCAGCCCGTCCCGCGATGCGGACATCCCCGCGTCCAGATCCACGTCGGTGACGATCCTGTCGACGACGAGCCCCTGGGGCGCCGCGTTGTCCGCCACGACCTTGCCGAAGGCCGCGGAATTGCTGTAGACGGCGAGCGCCGGGCCCTTGGGCAGGGGCTGGCTGGACACGATCTGCGCCACGTCCATGAGCTGTTCGATGGTTTCGACGGCGATGACGCCGGCTTGGCGCATCATCGCGTCCAGGGCGGCCGCAGGCGCCAGTGTGGTCCTCACCACGTGCCCCGGCGGAAGCCGCAGGCCCGTCACATCCGATTTGGCGACGATGACCGGCTTGCTCCGCGACAATCGGCGGGCCAGGCGGGAGAACTTGCGCGGATTGCCGATCGACTCCAAATAGAGCCCGACGGCGACAGTATCGGGATCGTCTTCCCAGAACTGCATGACGTCGTTGCCGGAGACATCGGCGCGGTTGCCGGCAGACAAGAACGAGGAAAGGCCCAGGCCCCGGCGGCTCGCTGCCGCGTAGACGGAGACCCCGATGGCCGCGGATTGCGAAAACAGCCCCAGTCCCCCGCGCCGGGGCAGGTTCGGGGCCATGGAGGCGTTGAGGGAAACCTCCGGGTTCGTGTTCACGATCCCCAAGGACTCGGGGCCGATCACGCGCATCCCATAGGACCTCGCCTGGCGCACGAGCTCACGTTGCCTCCGCAGCCCCCGCTCGCCGTCGTCCGCGTACCCTGCTGTGGCGACCACGAGGCCTTTGACCCCGGCCGCCCCGCACTCGTCCACGACCTTCGGCACTTCCTCGTTAGGCACAGCGACGATGGCGAGCTGCACCGGCCCGGGGACTTCGCCGATCCGGGCGAACGACTTCATGCCGCCCACCTCGAAGGCTTCAGGGTTGACCGCATAGACCGCACCGGTGAAGCCACCATCCAGGATGTGCTCAAGCAACTGGTGCCCGACGGTCCCCCACCGGCGGCTGGCGCCCACCACCGCGATCGACGACGGCGCAAGCAAGTCCCGCACGCTGCGGGCCTCGGCGCGGTGTTCCCGCGATTCCATGACGGCGAGGGATTTTGCGGTGGGGTCGATGTTGAATTCAACGCTGACCACGCCGTCGTCGAATTTGCGCGCAAGCTCATAGCCGGCATCGGCGAAGACCCGCAGCATTTTGCGGTTCTCCGGCAGGACCTCGGCCGTGAAGCGGCGGATGCCGTTCTCCCGCGCGGCCGCGGCCAAGTGTTCG
This sequence comes from Arthrobacter sp. FW306-1B-F12A, assembly GCF_058781865.1. Lineage (NCBI taxonomy): Bacteria > Bacillati > Actinomycetota > Actinomycetes > Micrococcales > Micrococcaceae > Arthrobacter > Arthrobacter sp. FW306-1B-F12A. Next base: position 38,065 of record NZ_JBYSXD010000023.1, on the reverse strand, counting down.
AGCAGGATGGAGCCGATGCCCCGGCCCTGCTGGACATCGGAAATATTGAAGGCCACTTCGGCCTCCGTAGGGTCATCGAGCCGATCGTAGCGGCCGACGCCGACGATCTCTCCGCCGATGGTGATGACAAACGCCACCCGGTCCTTGTGGTCCACCTCCGTGAAGCGGTGCAGTTCCTTGCTGGAGAGCCTCGGCTTGAACGAGAAGAACCGCATGTAGATGGACGTCTCGGACTGCGCCGTATGGAAGGCTTGGAGGGCGCCGGCATCTTCGGGTGAGATTGGTCTCAAGTGGGCCGTTCCGCCGTCGCGAAGCACGACATCGGCCTCCCAATATTCCGGATATACGCCGGCGCCGGGCTGATCCACCATAGGCTTAGCCTAGCCAAGTCTTCCGCAGTACACGTTTAAGGATCCACCGACTCCATGGCACGAAGCCAAAGTCCCTCCCGCTCAAACGCGGCCTCGGCCGCTGTCGACGGGGACTTCACCGAGAACATCATCGATATCGACGTCACTTCCGAAATGGAAGGCTCCTTCCTGGAGTACGCGTATTCGGTGATCTATTCCCGTGCGCTCCCCGATGCGCGCGACGGCCTCAAACCCGTTCAGCGGCGCATCTTGTACATGATGAGCGACATGGGCCTGCGCCCGGACCGCGGCCATGTGAAGAGTGCCCGCGTGGTGGGCGAAGTCATGGGAAAGCTGCACCCCCACGGTGATGCGGCCATCTATGACGCCATGGTACGCATGGCACAGGACTTCTCGCTGCGCTTGCCCCTGATCGACGGGCACGGAAACTTCGGTTCGCTCGACGACGGCCCGGCAGCACCGCGCTACACGGAAGCCCGGCTCGCCGCGGCTGCGATGACGATGACCGAGAACCTCGACGAAGACGTGGTGGACTTCGTCCCCAACTACGACAACCAGCTCACCCAGCCGGACGTGCTCCCGGCCGCCTTCCCCAATCTGCTGGTCAACGGCACTACGGGCATCGCCGTCGGCATGGCCACCAACATGGCACCCCACAACCTCGTGGAAGTCATCGCGGCCGCCCGGCACCTCATCGCCAACCCGGATGCCACGCTGGACGACGTCATGCGGTTCGTGCCCGGCCCGGATTTGCCCACCGGCGGCCGGATCGTGGGCCTGGACGGAATCCGCGACGCCTACGCCACGGGACGCGGTTCATTCAAGACCCGCGCCAAGGTGGAGGTCGAGCAGCTCACGGCGCGCCGCACCGGCCTCGTGGTGACCGAGCTCCCCTACATGGTGGGTCCGGAGAAGGTCATTGAAAAGATCAAGGATGCCGTCAACGCCAAGAAGCTGAGCGGCATCAGCGACGTCATGGACCTCACCGACCGCAAGCACGGACTGCGGCTCGTGATCGAGATCAAGAACGGCTTCAACCCCAACGCCGTGCTGCAGCAGCTCTACCGGTTCACGCCGATGGAAGACTCCTTCGGCATCAACAACGTGACCTTGGTGGATGGGCAGCCGCAGACCTTGGGCTTGCTCCAGCTCCTCCAGGTGTATGTGGGCCACCGCCTTTCCGTCGTGCGCCGTCGCACAGCCTTCCGCTTGGGCAAGAAAAAGGACCGCCTCCACCTGGTGGAGGGCCTGTTGATCGCGATCGTCGACATCGACGAGGTTATCCAGATCATCCGCTCCTCGGACGAGGCATCGGCTGCCCGCGAACGGCTGATGTCCATCTACGACCTGTCCGAGATCCAGGCCAACTACATCCTGGAACTCCGCCTGCGCCAACTGACCAAGTACTCGCGCATCGAACTCGAGAAGGAGCAGGAAGAACTGCGGCGCGAGATCGCCGAGCTCGAGGCGATCCTGGCATCCGACGTGCTCCTGCGCGAGCTGGTGTCCGGAGAGTTGGCCGAAGTGGCCGAGAAGTACGGTACCCCGAGACGCACAGTCCTCCTTGAATCCGAGGCTGTCTCCCCCACCGTCGCCGCCGCCCTCGCAGCAGCCGTCCCGGCCGGCAAGGGCAAGGCCGCCGCGCTCCCGCTCGAAATCCCCGATGACCCTTGCTGGGCACTCCTGAGCGCCTCCGGCCAGATCGCACGGACCTCCAATCAGGAGCCGTTGGCCGAATCCGGCCCGCGGAGCAAGCATGATGTCTACCGCTCCGTGGTCAAGACAACCGCACGCGGCGAGATCGGCGCGGTCACCTCGCAGGGCCGCATGCTGCGGGTGCAGGTCATGGACATGCCGGCACTGCCGGCAATGTCCGGCCTGCCCAACCTTGCCGGGGGCGTCGCGGCAAAAGACTTCATCACCCTGCTCAAGGGCGAATCGCTCGTGGCGTTCGTGCCGCTGGATGCGGTGTTGGCCATCGGTACGGCCCAGGGCGTCGTCAAGCGCGTCCAGCCTGACTACCCGCTAAACCGCGAAGACTGGGAAATCATTGCCCTCAAGGACAAGGACACTGTGGTGGGCGTGGAGCCCGCCCAGGACGACGACGTCGACCTCGTCTTCGTGACCCGGCTTGCGCAGCTCCTGCGTTTCAGCGCCTCCGCCGTTCGGCCGCAGGGCCGTACCGCCGGCGGCATGGCGGGAATCAAGCTGGGGGTCGGCGACGACGTCATCCACTTCGGCACGGTGCGCGCCAATGATCCGGCCGCCGTCGTGGTGACGATTGCGGGCAGCAACGGCGCGCTGCCGGGAACTGCTCCGGGCACGGCGAAGATCACCCCGTTCGAGGAGTACCCGGCCAAGGGCCGGGCGACCGGAGGCGTGCGGGCGCACCGTTTCCTCAAGGGTGAAGACACACTCCTGCTCGGGTGGGCGGGCCATGGTCCGGCGAAGGCGTCATCCAGCGCCGGCGTTGCCCGTGCCCTCCCACAAGAACACGGCCGCCGCGACGGCTCCGGCGTTCCCCTCTCCCAGCCCGTGGATGCCATCGGTGCGAGCATGGCTTGGGAAGAAGGAAACGCCGGCGAGAAATGACGGGACGTAGCCGTTGAAGGGTACGTCCCGGCCGCGCTGGGCTACATCGTGGCGATACTGAGGATGTTTCCTTCCGAATCGAGGAACCAGGCTCCCCGTTCTCCGCTCGGCATGGTGGCTACGCCGTTTTCGGTCTTCAGGCCCGGGAAGTCGTACTCTTCGAAGACCACTCCGCGTTCCCTGAGATCGGCCATGTCCTGGTCCAGGTCCGTGCTCTGGAATCCCAACTGGGTGTTCTTCGCGGTCCCGGCATTGGGCGTCTCGTAGAGCAGGAAGGCTGTGCCGTTGGCGCACTTGTACATCAGGTTGTCTGTGGCTTCCGGGTTATCCGGTTCGAGGCCTAGCTTGTCGCGGTAGAAGTCGCGTGCGCGGGCGATATCGCTGGCAGGGAGCACGCCGGCGACGTTTAGATCCTTTAGCATGGCAGTTTCACTTTCCAGGCTTCCCCAGCACCTAACTTTACTCCTGATCGGGCTGATCAGGGCTGGAACAGGGCGCTCTACGTGCGGTGTGACCGGATCAGGAATCCGGGCCCTAGACTACTGCCATGCCGATCATTCCCGATGACAAGGACTGGACCTGGGTCCTGTCCACGCCCTGTCCCGAGTGCGGCTTCGACGCCGCCACTGTGACGCCGTCCACCGTCCCGGGGACAGTCCTGAACATGCTGCCGCGTTGGCGGGCCGTTTTGCGCCGGGAGGACGCCTCCACCCGCCCGGACGAACACACGTGGTCACCGCTGGAGTATGCCTGCCACGTGCGGGATGTCTTCAGCCTCTTCGACCAGCGCCTGAACTTGATGCTGCGGGAGGACGACGCCCGCTTCGCCAATTGGGACCAGGACAAGGCCGCGATCGACGGCGACTACGCGAATGCGGATCCGGCCGAAGTCGCTGGGCAGCTGGCCGCCGAGGGCACCCAGATTGCCAACTCCTTCGCTGCCGTGCACGAGGACGAATGGCCCCGCACGGGGGTGCGCAGCAACGGCTCGACGTTCACAGTGCTGACGTTCGCCCAGTACTTCCTGCACGACGTCGTCCATCACCTGCACGACGTGGACGGCTAGGCGCCGCGATGTCGTGGAAAGACACGAGGGCAACCCGCCTGTTCACCATTGATCTGCCCATTGTCCTCGGACCATTCGGCGGCCTGTCATCGGTGGAGCTGGCGGCCACAGTCAGCGAAGCCGGCGGGCTGGGTTCGTACGGCCTCTACGGCTACGATGCGGAACGGATTGCGGCCACGGCCCGCGACCTCAGGGAGGCCACCGGGAAACCGTTCGCACTGAATCTTTGGCTCCCCATCGAGGGCGAGGAGCCGCCAACCGCGGACCCCGGTCAGTTCGCCGCCTACGTGGACATCCTCCGGCCGTACTTCGAGCTGGTGGGCGTGGAACCACCCGCGCAACCGGACGCCTACCTGCCCGATCTGCAGGAACAGATCCAAGCGGCCATCGAGGCCCGGCCGGCTGTGCTGAGCTTCGTATTCGGTGTTCCATCGGGGGCCGTCATTGAACAGGCCCGGCGGAACGGCATTGTGGTGGTCGGTACCGCGACCACTGTTGACGAAGCGGTGGCCTTGGATGCCGGCGGCGTGGACGCCATCGTCGCCACGGGGATGGAGGCCGGCGGACACCGGGTTTCCTTCCTGCGCGCCCCGGAGGACTCGCTCGTGGGGACCATGGCCCTGGTGCCCCAGGTGGTGGATGCCGTCTCGGTTCCGGTCATCGCGGCCGGCGGTATCTCGGATGGCCGTGGAGTCGCTGCCGCGTTGGCGCTGGGCGCGGACGCCGTCCAGATCGGTTCGGCCTTCCTGGCCACGCGGCAGTCAGCCATCAGTCCCGCACACCTGGCCGCGATGCGCGGACCCGGCGCCGCCCACACGGTCCTGACCCGTGCCCTCAGCGGCCGTTTGGCTCGCGGCATCCCCAACAGGATCATCGCGGAGCTCGCCGATCCTTCCGTGCATGCCCCGTTCCCGATCCAGAACTGGCTGACCGGCAAGTTCCGGCCCGCCGCGGCGGCACAGGGAATCCCGGGCCTGATGTCGCTGTGGGCAGGCCAATCGACGCCGCTCATCAGGGAGGACGACGCCCGGAAACTCGTGGACAATATCGTCGAGTCTGTGGACGCTACCCTCGGGCGGCTCGGACAAACGTAACTTCGGGCCAGTTCCCGCGCACCAGCTCCGGGAGCGCCGACGGCGAGCCGAGATCAAGCCGGGAATCTCCCCCGTCGATGTCGGCCGGGTTGTGGGTCACCAGGACCACTGTGACGTCCTTCAGCCCGGCGCGCAGCTCCGCCATCATGAGCCGCCCGGCCTCGGCGTCGAGATGGGCGGTCGGCTCGTCCAGGAGCAGCACAGCTGCTCCTGTGAGGAGGGTGCGGGCCATGGCCAGCCGTTGGCGTTCGCCGCCGCTCAAGAACGAACCCGAGGGGCCAATGCGGCTATCGAGACCACCGGGAAGCCCGGAAACCACTCCGGAAAGCCCGACGGCGCCCAAGGCCTTGTACATATCCACTTCGGAAGGCTTGCGGCCGGCCGGGCGGGAGAGCAGCAAATTGCCTCGAATCGTGGAGTCGAAGAGATGGGCCTCCTGGGGACACCACGCGGCCTTCCCGCCGATGTAGGCCCTCCCGGATGATGCGGGCAGGAAGCCAAGCAGCACGGAGAGCAGCGTGGATTTCCCCGAGCCTGAAGGTCCGGTGACCGCGAGCCAGCGTCCGGGCACCGCTTCGGCGCTGAGCCCTCCGAATACAGGCGCGCTGCCGGGCCAGGACGCTTCAAGGCCATCCAGCAGCAGCCCCGAAGAGCCGTCGGGTCGTTCCGGCAGCGTCAGCACACCGCCGTCGACCTCCGGCGTATCGAAGGCACCTGACTGGGCAATCCGCCGCAGTACCGCGGCCAATGCCGGACCCTGCCGCACGGCGGACACTGCCGCCGCGTAGGGTTCCGCGAGGGCCAGCTGGACAAGGACGACGACGGCGAGCACCGCCGGCGCGACCGTTCCGGCCTGCACTGAAGGTGCTGCCAAAATCCCAGCCCCCAGGGCTCCCAGGGTGCAGGCAAGCACGGTCAGCCCCTGGCCGATTCCATCAGCCCACGCGGAACGCTGTGCTGCCACCGTGGCTGCGTTGTCCTTCCGGGTCAAGGACGACAGGACTGCTCCGGCGACGCCGTTGGCGCTGAGCTCCGCGCGGGCGTCGAGGGCCGCGGCAACATCGCGCAGAACGAGCGAGCGCAGTTCCTGCTCGGCGCGTGCCGCGTTGCGGTCCGCTGTCAGGGCAAGAACCGGAGCCAGGACCAGCCCAACCACGGCGGTCGCTGCAACCGCCGGCACGGTGGCGGGAACCAGCAGCGCCGAGGCGACCACCGCCGACACCGCGACGGCGAGCGCTGACAGCGGGGGAAGCACGACGCGCGGCAGAACGTCGCGCAGCGTATCGACGTCGTCCACCACAGCTCCAAGGACATTGCCGCCCTGCAGGAGCCGCCGCAAGGACAGCGCCCGGGCGCTGAGAGTTGCCCAGAGCGCGCCCCGGAGCCTCGTCATGGCGGCGAAGACCGTGTCGTGGACGACCAGCCGTTCGGCGTACCTCAGCACCGCCCGGCCTATCCCGAAGAACCGGACGCCCACGATCGCTCCAAGCAAGTACAGGATGGGCGGTTGCTCGCTGGCCCGGATGATGAGCCAGCCGGACAGCCCGGACAGTGCCACGGCAAACAAGGCGGCGAGCGCCGCGAGCAGCACGGCACCGGCGAACTTGTAGCGGACGGGCGCCAGGATCCGCGCGAGGGCCTTGAGCATGGAGATGGCGGTGCGGGGTTCAATTCCCCCGTCCGGTGTGGTTCCCGGAGTCGCGTCGCCCCGGAGCGGAGGAGGCACGGACACGGCGGATTCCAGGCCCACAGGACCGGAGTGTTCCTGCGCGGCCACGCGGTCGCTCGTCCCGCCGTCGACGCTCACTACGTTGTCCGCCAGCTTCCGGGTCGCGGCGTCGTGGGCCACGAGGATCACAGTCGCGGCCCCCCGCAGCCCCGCGATCGCCGAACGGATGGCGTCCGCGGACGCGGCGTCGAGGTGGGCGGTGGGTTCGTCGAGCAGCAGGACCGTGGCACCGGCGTCGAGGCGCGCCAAGCCACGGGCCACGGCCACCCGGCGCACTTCGCCAGGGCTCAACTCGGCAGGATGTTTGAACGCGAGGTGCTCCGCGGCGGCCTGCTCCAGGCAACGCATGGCCCTTGCGATATCAGCGTCCGGCGTGGATCCAGGGCCGGACGGCGCGAAGTCCTGGTTGCCGCCGTTCAGGTAAAGGATGATCTCGTCGAGCACCGTGCCGGCGACCATGACGGGATGCTGCGGAACCCAAGCGACCGCTCCGGCTTCCAGTCCGGTGACGGACCCTTCGATGGTTGCCAGCGGACCGTCGCCGATCGTGCCGGCGAGGACACCTACGATGGTGCTCTTGCCGGAACCGCTGCGGCCGTCAAGGGCGGTGATCTGCCCAGCCGGAGCCTTGAAGCCGATGGGCCCGACGGCGGCAGCCGTCCTTCCCGCGTACGTCACCGTCAGTCCGGTGACCACGACGCCGGCTGGCGCCCCGCTGCTGGCGGGCGCGCCGTCGTCGTGCCCGTCATTCAGCGGGCGTCCCGCCGGCGACTCCAGCACGGCGTTGGCTGCAGCCAAAGCCTCACGCCCGTCGTCGCTGGCGTGGTGGGCAGTGCCCAGCTCGCGCAGGGGAAGATAGCAATCGGGGGCCAGGATGAGGGCCAGCAAGCCTGCTTCCAGACCCATGTCGCCGGCCACGAGTCGAACCCCGATGAAGACGGCCACGACGGCGACGGAGATGGTGGCTATGAGTTCCAGGGCGAGAGCCGACAGGAAGGCAGTCCGCAGGGTTCCCATGGTGCGCGAGCGGTATTCCTCGGAGAGGTCCTCAAGGGCTGCGCGTTGTTCTCCCGCGCGACCCAGTCCAACCAGCACCGGAAGTCCCTTGGCCAACTCCAGGATGTGCCCCGAGAGCCTCCGCAGCGTGGATTGGGCTTCGCGCACCCGGTCCTCGGTATGGCGGCCGATCAGGACCATGAAGAGCGGGACCAGCGGCAGGGTCAGCACCACCACCACGGCGCTGACCCAGTCCGCGAAGAGGATCCGTACGCCGAGGAGCAAGGGCAAAGCGGCACAATTGACCAACGCGGGAAGGAACTGGGTGTAGTAGTTGTCCAGTGCATCAAGGCTCCGGGTCGCAAGCACGGCAAGGCCGCCGTCGTTCACGTCGCCGACCCGTCCCGCTGCCCCGGGGCCGAGTGCCCGCCCCAGCAGCCGGGACCGCAGCTCTTCCTTGACCCCGAGGGCCGCGCGGCGCGCCGCGACTCCCTGGCCCCAGACTGTCAGCGAGCGCAGGACAGCGCCGGCGGCGCCCCAAAGGAGTCCTTCGCGCCACCCCAAGCCGCCTGCCGCAAGTCCGGACAGCATCCCCGCGATGGCCTGCGCAATCAGTACCAGGGACAAGGCCTTGAGTGAGGACAGCAGGCCAAGGAAATACAAAGCCGATCGGGTGGCGGGTCCGGCAGGCAGCTGGGGCTTCATCCGCTACTCGCCGGCGTCGTGGGGTGAGTGTTTGGCGGCTGGTCCGCCCGGCGCCGCATGGCCCACCAGCACCTTTGCCGCGATGGCGGGGAGGAAACCATGTGCGGGGGGAATATGTGCAGCGCTCACGCGGCGGCGGAACACCCAATAGGTCCAGGCCTGGTAGGCGATGACGAGGGGCAAGCCGACGGCAGCCACGATGCTCATCAGCCCCAGGGTGTAGGCGGAGGACGAGGCGTTGGAAATGGTGAGGTTGAAGGCAGGGTTCAAGGTGGACGGGATGACCACGGGGAACGCCGCGCCGAAGATGGACGCAGTGGCGCACACCAGGAACGCACCCAGGGCTCCGAAAGCCTTGCCCTCAGCGCCGCGGCGGGCAAGGACCCAGGCGCCTGCCGCTGCGAGGACTCCGAGGGCCACCAGGATCCACGTCAACGGCTTGCCGCTGAGCAGCTGCACGGCGACCATCCATGCCAGCAGCGGCAGCAATGCGAGCGGGGCAAGCCGCACAAACCAGCGGCGCGCCCGGTGGCGCACTGCGCCGTCGGTCTTCAGTGCCAGGAACGCGAGCGCATGCACCAGGGCGAACGCGACCACGGCGAATCCGCCCAGCACCGCGTATCCGCTGAACCAGGCAAAGGGGCCGCCCTGGCGGTCGCCGTTCGAGTCGATCGGCAGCCCGGTGGTGGTCAGCGCGAGGGCAGCGCCGATGCCGAACGCGGCCGTGAACGAGCCCAAGGCGATCGCCCAGTCCCAGACGGTCCGCCAGCGCGCGGTGTCCACTTTTCCCCGGTACTCGAAGGCCACAGCCCGGAAGATCAGGGCCACCAGGACAATGAGCAGCGGCAAGTAGAGCGCCGAAAACAACGAGGCGTACCACAGCGGGAAAGCCGCGAAGGTGGCACCGGCCGCGGTCAGCAGCCACACTTCGTTCCCGTCCCACACCGGGCCGATCGTGTTCAGCAGCACCCGGCGGTCGGTGTTGTTCCGGGCGAAGAGCTTCATGAGCATTCCGACGCCTAGGTCGAAGCCCTCCAGGAAGAGGTAACCCGTCCACAGCACGGCGATGGCCACGAACCAGACGGTAGGCAACAGTTCCATTCGAAAGATCCCTTTGCTTCCTAGTAGGCGAATGCCAGGACGTCGTCGCTGTCACCGGGCTGGCCCGGAGCACCCGGCGTCCCGCCGTCGTCGTCCTTCTTTTCTTTCTTTTCGCTGCTGCGAGCCTCAGCGAGCTCCGGCATCGCGGACACCACTCCGCCCCGGGCGTATTTGACCAGCAGCCGGACCTCGACCACCAGCAGGACCGCGTAGATGGAGGCCAACACGACCAGCGAGGTGATGAGCTCGGCGGCGGAGACGCCGGGTGAGACGGCCGCGGCCGTGAACATGAACACTTGGTCGACGCCGCTGGCGTCCGGATTGGGCGCGACGACGAACGGCTGCCGGCCCATTTCGGTGAAGATCCAACCGGCGGCGTTGGCGCCGAAAGGAGCGAGGATGCCGAAGACCGCCAGGCGCATGATCCAGCGGGATTGCGGGACCATGCCCTTGCGGGTCACCCACAGGGCGAGCAACGCGGCAAAGGCAGCGATCCCGCCGAAGCCGATCATCATGCGGAAGCCCCAGTAGGTCACTTCCATGACGGGTACGTACTGGATGTCTTGGCCTGCCCGATCGCCGTACAGGGGATTGTCCGGCAGGTGGGTGCCGTACCTGGCCTTGTATTCGTCAAGGAGGCTGTTGACGCCCTTCACTTCGGTGTTGAAATCACCCTTGGCCAGGAAGGAAAGGATGCCGGGGACCTCGATCACGGCCACAATGTCGTTGCAGCTCTTGGACCCGAGGTTGCCCACGCTCAGCACGGAGAATCCGGTGCCATCGTGGCAGGCGGCCTCGGCCGCGGCCATCTTCATGGGCTGTTGTTCGAACATCAGCTTGCCTTGCAAGTCGCCCGTGAATGCGGTGCCGGCGAACGAGATCATGGCGACGACGGCGCCGATCCGCAGGGAGGTGATCCACACCTGGTAGTCGGCCTTGTCCCGTCCGGGAATGTTGGCTTCGCCTGCTACGGCCCGGCCATCGGCTCCTACGGTGTCAATGCCATCGTGGCGGCGGCGCCAGAGGTGGTACCAGGCGATGCCCAGGAGGAACGCACCGGCGACGGCCAGCGCGCCGAAGAGCGTGTGGGGTACGGCCACCATGGCGGTGTTGTTGGTGAAGACCGCCCAGGCGTCGGTCATGACGGGACGCCCGTTGACCATCGTGACGCCGACGGGGTGCTGCATCCAGGAGTTGGCCACGATGATGAAATAGGCCGAGAAGACCGAGCCGATCACGGCGATCCAGAGGCACGCGAGGTGGATGCCGCGCTTGAGTTGCTTCCAGCCGAAGATCCAGAGTCCCAGGAAGGTCGATTCCACGAAGAACGCCAGAAGCGCTTCCAAGGCCAGGGGCGCACCGAACACGTCGCCGACGAACCGGCTGTATTCGCTCCACGCCATGCCGAATTGGAATTCCTGCACGATGCCCGTGGCCACGCCCATGATGAAGTTGATGAGGAAGAGCTTGCCCCAGAACTTGGTCATCCGCAGGTATTCCACCTTGCCGGTGCGATACCAGAGGGTCTGGATGACGGCCACCACGAGGCCCAGCCCGATGGTCAACGGCACCATCATGAAGTGGTAGACCGTGGTGATTCCAAATTGCCAGCGTGCGATTTCCAAGGCGTCCATGGCTGTCCTTATTGTTCCGCCGCCCGCTGGCGGCGTCCATTTTCTACGTTGCGTAGAACCGACTTCTTCTACACAGTGTAGAACAAACCCCTGCGATGTGCTCACCACTCTTCCAGCGGTGTCACAGTGCCGCAAGGACACGCCGCGCCGCATGTTCTACCTCACGTAGAATCGCCGCCCGAAAAGCGGTAGATTGAGGGAGGAATGTTGGATCGTCGCACTTCCATACAGCCCGCGAAAACGGGCAAGGCAAGTGCGGAAAGTAGGGATGCGTTGATGGCAAGTCTTGGCGAACTGGAACGGGCGGTCATGGATCTCCTTTGGGCGGGCCAGGAGGCTGCGACAGCCAACAAACTCCGTGATCTGCTGGCGCAGGATTCCGCCGCCACGGATGGTATTGCAGGACACCAGGGCAAGGACCTCGCAGTCACCACGGTGCTGACGGTCTTGTCCCGCCTCGAGAAGAAAGGCCTCGTGGAGCGCGAACGCGGCACCCGCCCGCACCGCTACCAGGCTGTTTCGAGCCGCGCGGACCACACGGCGGACCTCATGCACGAGGCCCTCGGCTCCGCCCCGGACCGCGAAGCCGTGCTGGCCCGGTTCATCGGTTCCGTAAGCGAAAGTGAAGCCGCCACGCTGCGCAAGCTGCTCGGCAAAAACTAAGCCCCCATGTTCTGGACCTCATATTTTCTGGCGGTCCTTGCTTTGGTGCTGGCCTGGCCGGTTCCTGTCCTTTTGTCGCGCGCCGAATGGCCGTCACGCGCACCCTTCATGGCAATGGTCCTCTGGCAGGCCATCGCACTCGCCGGTGGCCTCTCCATGATCGGCGCCATGCTCGTCTACGGGCTCGAGCCCATCGGCGACAACCTCATTGCGGGCCTGCGTTCCCTGGCCGGCATGGTGCTCCACAACGAGCCCACCACGGCACTGGGCTTCTGGCACTTGTTCGCTTTGTCCGCCGCGGCACTGTTGAGCGCCCATCTCGTATTCACCTTGCTGCTCACCTACGTCAAGATCGAGCGGCAGCGGCGGAGGCACCGCGAACTCCTCGCACTCCTGGCCTCACCGTCCGACGACGGCCCCGGCACCGTGGTCATCAACCACGACTCCCCCGTTGCGTACTGCCTGCCCGGCGGCGCACGGTCGGTGACCGTCCTGTCCGACGGCCTGATGGCTGCCCTCGAGCCTGCCGAGCTCCGGGCCGTCCTCATCCACGAGAATGCCCACCTCTCGCAACGCCATGACCTTCTCTTGTGGGCCTTCGCGGCGTGGCGCCAGGCACTCCCCTGGTTCCCCACCACGCGGCTCGCCCAGGTTGCGGTCAACTCCCTGATCGAAATGCTCGCCGATGACGTGGCCCTGCGCACCGAAAGCAAAGGAACACTCATCAAGGCGATCGCGATCGTGGCCAGCGGTTCCGCCCGTCCCGTGGAGCAATTCGCCCCGCCCGGAACAAGCAGCGACGACGCTTCCCCCGAAGGCAGCACCTTGAGCGGCACCGGCGGTGCCGATTCACCGCGTACGACGGCGTCGCGCGTCAGCCGGCTGCTCTCACCCAAGCCACCGCTTCCGGCAGCCCAGCGCGCCCTGGTCCTCGCGGCGTCGGCCATGTTGCTCGCTGTGCCGACAGGCTTGCTGATTGTCCCGGGTTTGCTGGGCTGAACCGGATTGGACTGAGCAGGCTGCCGGGCTACGCAGGCCCACCGGATCAGGCGTCGATGCGTTCCCGGTCCAGGTCCGCTGCGCCGGCAATAATGAAGTCCTTGCGCGGGGCGACGTCCGATCCCATGAGTAGGTCGAAGGTGTCCTCCGCCATCTTCGCGTTCTCGATCCCCACTTTGCGGAGGGTGCGGTGGCGCGGATCCATCGTGGTCTCGGCGAGCTGTTCGGCGTCCATTTCGCCGAGGCCCTTGTAGCGCTGGATCGGCTCCTTGTAGCGCTTGCCCTCCTTGGCGAGCCTGGCCAGCAGGACGTGCAGTTCGGCCTCCGAGTACGTATAGATCATCTCGTTGGCCTTCTGGCCGGCGTTGATGACTTCCACACGGTGCAGCGGCGGGACGGCCGCATATACCCGGCCCTCGTCGATCATCGGACGCATGTACCGGAAGAACAAGGTGAGCAGCAGCGTACGGATGTGCGCGCCGTCGACGTCTGCATCGGTCATCAGGATCACCTTGCCGTAGCGGGCGGCGTCGATGTCGAAGCTGCGGCCCGAGCCGGCACCCACCACCTGGATGAGGGCTGCGCACTCCGCGTTGGAGAGCATGTCCCCCACCGAGGCTTTCTGCACGTTCAGGATCTTGCCACGGATCGGCAACAGCGCTTGGAAGTCCGAGGACCGCGCCAGCTTTGCGGTGCCCAGGGCGGAGTCACCTTCCACGATGAACAGCTCAGAGCGTCCGACGTCGTCCGTGCGGCAATCTGCCAGCTTGGTGGGCATCGACGACGTTTCCAGCGCATTCTTCCGGCGCTGCGTTTCCTTGTGGACGCGGGCCGAGATACGGGACTTCATTTCGCTGACGATTTTCTCGAGCAGCAGGGCGGACTGGGCCTTGTCGTTGCGGTTCGCCGAGTTCAGGCGCGCGGTGATCTCATCCTCGACCACCTTGGCAACAATCGCCCTGACAGCCGATGTCCCCAGGATTTCCTTGGTCTGGCCCTCGAATTGCGGCTCGGCCAAGCGGACCGTCAGCACTGCCGTGAGGCCAGCCAGGACGTCGTCTTTTTCAATCTTGTCGTTGCCCGCTTTGAGCTTGCGTGCGTTCGTTTCGACGGCCTTGCGGAACGTCTTCAGGAGTGCCTGCTCAAAGCCGGCCTGGTGCGTGCCACCCTTGGGCGTGGCGATGATGTTGACGAAGCTCCGCATAGTGGTTTCGTAGCCGATCCCCCAGCGCAGCGCGATGTCCACTTCACAGTCGCGTTCCACTTCAGCGATCTTGCTGTGCCCGTTTTCGTCAAGGACCGGAACGGTTTCCTTGAACTTGCCCGCACCATGGAGCCGCCAAATATCCGTGACGCCCGAATCCGCGGCGAGAAAGTCGACGAATTCGGAAATGCCGCCGTCGTGGTGGAAGACCTCCTGGTGCGGGCCGCTCTCGCCGGGGGTGCCGGGGAGCCGGCGCTCGTCCCGGACAGTGAGCTTGAGGCCCGGAACAAGGAAAGACGTTTGACGGGCGCGCGCGGCCAAGTCCTCGTAGGCGAACTTCGCGTCCGGGGTGAAGATCTGCCGGTCTGCCCAGTAGCGGATGCGGGTACCCGTGACGCCGCGCTTGGCCTTGCCGACGACGTCGAGCACCGAGTTCTCGACGAACGGTTCGAAGACCGACGTCGGGCTGAGCTTCGAGCCGGCGTCCTTGAATCGTCCGGGCTCGCCCCGGCGGAAGGACATCTGGTAGGTCTTGCCGCCGCGGTCCACCTGCACGTCCAGACGGGCGGAGAGCGCGTTCACTACCGACGCGCCAACGCCGTGCAGACCGCCGGACGCCGTGTAGGAGCCACCGCCGAACTTTCCGCCTGCGTGAAGTTTGGTGAAGACAACTTCGACGCCGGTGAGCCCGGTCTTGGGTTCCAGGTCCACGGGGATGCCGCGGCCGTCGTCGTGGATTTCCACCGAATTGTCCGCATGGAGGATGATCTGGATGTCGTGTCCGAAGCCTGCCAGCGCCTCGTCCACGGAGTTGTCGATGATCTCCCACAGGCAGTGCATGAGGCCGCGGGAGTCGGTGGAGCCGATGTACATGCCCGGACGTTTGCGGACCGCCTCCAGTCCTTCCAAAACTGAAAGGTGCCGGGCGTTGTATTCAGAACTCGGTGCCACGGGCGGGGCGCTCCTTCGGGGGTGTAACAGAGGCAAAAAACACTCCTCCTAGGCTAGCTGCCCCGGAGCCCGGACGAGAGCTGCCACTCCCAATCGTGCTGGACGCCACTTCCCGGTGTTACGCACATGTGATACGCGGACAGCGAACGTGACCCATCCTTGCCATGGTTTTGCTTCGAATGCTGGTTATATGGATACACAGAACTACTAAGGAGGCCGAACATGACAACAGCAGTTGCAGACCGCACACTCAATGCACTCGACCGGTGCGACCGTTGCGGGGCCCAGGCATATGTCCGCGTTGTACTCGAGTCCTCCGGCGGTGAGCTGCTCTTCTGCGGCCACCACGCACGTGCAGTAGAGGCCACGCTGCGGCCGATGACTTCGGACTGGCATGACGAGACGGCGCGCCTTCAGGAGAAGGAACCCGTCCTCGCCGACTAGCCCCAATGGCTGGCCCCCGCGGCCACCTGGCTGACAAAACTTCATAGAGACAGGGGCCCCCCCCCGCCCGAGGGGGCCGCTTCGTTAACCGGGGTCTCCCGGCCCAGGCGGCAACGTTGCCTAGGCGCGGCCCGCGTCCCGGTGCGTCCTATCCTGCCTGGCCCTGGCCACGTCGGCAGCGATCTCCTGGTGCCCTTGGGCGCCAAGGCCGGCCACGACCCCAATGATGTCTTTATCGGGCCGGTTCTGGCTCAGTTTTGCCTTCGCCTCGATACCGCTGATCACCAGCTCGATGCCGACGATCGCACGCAACTGGCCGGAGACGTAGCGCTCCGGGGCGTCATCCACGGACCACGGCCGCTCGGAACGGGCTTCATTGAGCCCGGTCAGCCGCCTGACATGGTTCCCGAGCCACTCGGCGTCGTCATGGACGGCAAGCCTGCCGTAAACGTGGGCCGTGGAGTAGTTCCACGTCGGGACGACGCGTCCGTGCTCTTCCTTCGATGCATACCAGGTAGGCGAGATGTAGGCGTCCGCGCCCTGGATGATGACGAGTGATTCCCCGATCGAGGGCTCGGACCATTGCGGGTTGGTTCGGGCGAGGTGTCCGTGGAGCGCGCCGTGTTCGCCGATCGAGGGCTCGTAGATGAGCGGCAGGAAAGTCGCGAGCATGCCCTGTGATGTCATGGTGACCAGATTGGCTGCACCTGGCCGCGTCAGGAGGTCGTGGATCACGTCAGGACCGGCCTCGAAGTGCGCTGGGATGTACATGGGTTCTATTCTTCCTTTTCTGTGGCGGGTGGTCTCGGTGTTCTATTGGTCTTCAGCGGCCTTGGTCGGCGGGCTGCGGATTGAGGCGGACCCGGACCGCGATGCCGGCGCAAGCGATGACGGCCAGCCCGCCGACGATCGTGGTCCAGCCCAGGGATTCGCCCAGCAACAGCCCTGCCCAGCAAATGCTCAGCACGGGCTGGATGAGTTGTACCTGGCTGACCTTGGCCATGGGCCCGACGGCGAGGCCCCGGTACCAGGCGACGAAGCCGAAGAACATGCTGACGACTCCGAGGTATGCAAAAGCGGCCCATTGGACCGGTGAGGCTGACGGCGGCTGCTGGGACACGGAGAGTGCTGTCAGGCCGGCCATCAACGGCAGGGCCAGGACGAGCGCCCAGGATACGGTCTGCCATGCGCCGAGTTCGCGGGCGAGCAGGCCACCTTCCGCGTAACCGATGGCCGCGGAAACGACGGCGCCGAGGAGGAGCACGTCTGCCCAGTTGAGTTGCCCGAACCCACCGGACTGCGCTGGGTTACCGGCCTGCGATAGGGCAAATCCGATGGCCGCAACGGCCCCTACGGCCGTGACCAGCCAGAAGGCTGCCGGAGGATGCTCACGCCCGCGGAGCACCGCGGCGGTTGCCGTCGCAGCAGGCAGCAGGGCGATGACGACAGCGCCGTGGCTGGCCGGCGCCGTCGTAAGCGCGAATGAGGTGAGTAGCGGAAAGCCGACAACAATCCCGGCGGCGACCACCGCGAGCCGTGCCCATTGTTTGCCTCGCGGAAGGCGCTGCCTGGTGAGCACGAGGGCGGATGCCGCGAGTATCGCTGCGACGACGGCACGGCCGGAGCCGATGAACAGCGGCGACAGGCCACCCACCGCCACTCGGGTGAAGGGAACAGTGAAGGAAAACGCCGCTACTCCGAGGAGGCCCCACCAGAGGCCCGTTATCGAGCGGGACGGTATCACTTCTCGAATAAGTGTAGTAGCGCTACTATTGTCTTTCATGAACAACGATAGCAGTTCCAGGATTGCGATGCGACTGCGGGAATGGATCACCGGGGCCGCTCCGGGATCCCGGCTGCCGTCCACGCGGTCACTGGTTGCCGAGTACCAGGCCAGCCCTGTGACGGTGCAGAAGGCCTTGCAGACGCTCACTTCGCAGGGCTTGATCGAGAGCCGGCCCGGCGTCGGGACCTTCGTCCGGGCCGTCCGGACAGCGCGCCCCTCGGACTACGGCTGGCAAACCGCAGCGTTGCGTGCGCCGCAGGCGCCTTCCCGCTCAGCCTCCACCACGATGCGCGACACCTCGAACGCCACTATTGCCTTCCACTCCGGATACCCGGACCGGGAACTCCTGCCGGAACGGCTTGTCCGGGCCGCTCTCGCCCGCGCGGCCCGCGGCGACGCTGCCCTGTCCCGACCTCCGGCGCCGGGACTTCCCGAATTGCAGTCCTGGTTCGCGCACGAACTCGGCACCGCGACGCCGGCAGGACTCACCCCGCCGACACCGAGCGACGTCATCGTCCTGCCGGGAAGCCAAGGCGGCCTCAGCTCCATCTTCACGGCATTGGTGGGCCACGGGCAGCCACTGCTTATGGAATCCCCGAGCTACTGGGGAGCCATCCTGGCCGCGACCCAAGCCGGAGTCCGCATCGTCCCGGTGCCCAGCGGGGCCGAGGGGCCCGAGCCCGAAGAATTGGCCAGGGCCTTTGAGGAGACGGGCGCCCGGTTGTTCTACGCCCAACCGAACTATGCCAACCCCACCGGTGCGCAGTGGTCCGCCCGCCGTGGGGAAGAAGTCCTGGATGTTGTCCGGGAGTACGGCGCCTTCCTCGTCGAGGACGACTGGGCCCACGACTTCGGCATCACGTCGACGCCGGTACCCATCGCCGCACGTGACGATTCGGGCCATGTGGTCTACTTGCGCTCCCTCACGAAAAGCGTTTCACCCGCCATCCGCGTTGCCGCGGTCATTGCTCGCGGCCCGGCCCGCGAACGCATCCTTGCGGACCGGGCGGCCGAGTCGATGTACGTCAGCGGGCTCCTCCAGGCTGCGGCACTCGATGTGGTCACGCAGCCTGCCTGGCAGACGCATCTGCGCAGCCTCCGCCATCAGCTTCAGTCGCGCCGCGACCTCCTTGTCACGAGCCTGCGTGAACATGCCTCCCAGGCCCATCTCAGCCTCATCCCCAAGGGAGGGCTGAATCTCTGGGCACGCCTGCCGGACGGCACGGACCTCGAGGGGCTGACCCGTGACTGCGAGAGTGCCGGGGTGATGATCGCGGTCGGTACTGAGTGGTTCCCCGCCGAACCGGCGGGACCGTTCATCCGGCTCAACTATGCGGGACCCAACCCTTCGGCGTTCCCGGAAGGTGCCCGCATCCTTGGCCACGCGCTCGAACGGAACAGCCCTTAGATACAGCCGCTGATGCAAAAGTGGGCCCCCGGGGAATCCGGGGGTCCACTTTTGACGGGCGGTGCCGGCTAAGGCATGGCGTCCGTTGCTTTAGTCAAGGTAGTCGCGCAGAACCTGCGACCGCGAGGGGTGGCGCAGCTTTGACATCGTCTTCGATTCGATCTGACGGATGCGTTCGCGGGTGACTCCATAGACCTTGCCGATTTCGTCTAAAGTCTTCGGCTGGCCGTCGGTAAGGCCGAAGCGCATCGCGACGACGCCTGCTTCCCGCTCGGACAGGGTATCGAGCACTGAGTGCAACTGCTCCTGGAGGAGGGTGAAGCTTACGGCGTCCGCAGGCACAACTGCTTCGGAGTCCTCGATGAGGTCGCCGAATTCGGAATCGCCGTCCTCGCCCAGCGGAGTGTGCAGCGAGATGGGCTCGCGGCCGTACTTCTGGACTTCAACGACCTTCTCGGGAGTCATGTCCAGCTCGAGGGCAAGTTCCTCAGGCGTAGGTTCGCGCCCAAGGTCCTGCAGCATCTGGCGCTGGACGCGTGCCAGCTTGTTGATGACTTCCACCATGTGCACCGGGATGCGGATGGTACGGGCCTGGTCCGCCATGGCGCGGGTGATGGCCTGACGGATCCACCAAGTGGCGTAGGTGGAGAACTTGAAGCCCTTGGTGTAGTCGAACTTCTCCACTGCACGGATCAGGCCCAGGTTGCCTTCCTGGATGAGGTCCAGGAAGAGCATGCCGCGGCCTGTGTAGCGCTTGGCCAGCGAGACCACGAGGCGCAGGTTGGCTTCGAGGAGGTGGTTCTTGGCCCTCTTGCCGTCGTGGATGATGAACTCGAGTTCACGCTTCAGCTTCGGGTCCATGGAGCCGTCGTCGGCGTTGATCTTCTCTTCTGCGAAGAGACCCGCTTCAATGCGGAGCGCAAGGTCGACTTCCTGCTCAGCGTTCAACAGGGCAACCTTGCCGATCTGCTTCAGGTAGTCCTTGACGGGGTCGGCCGTGGCACCGGCTGACATGACCTGCTGGACAGGCGCGTCATCGTCATCGGCATCCGAGTAAACAAAGCCGGAGCCGGTGGTCGCGGGCTTCTTGCCCTCTTCGCCTTCTTCGACTTCCTCCGTGAGCTCTGCTTCGTCGGGAACGACGGCGTCAAAATCCTCGGCTTCTTCCTCGGAGTCCTCGTCGGCGCCGGCGGACTTGTTGGCTGCTTCGGCAGCGGCCTTGGCGCCGGGCTTGGGCCCGCGCTTCTTGGGTGCCGGCTTGTCTGCACCTGCAGTCGAAGCATTGGCAGCACGCGTTGCCGCACGCTTCGCAGCTGTAGCCGCCTTCTTTTCTTCGGCGGACAGTTCGGCCAGGGCGGCGGGTTCCTTCTCGGCGGAAGACGGGGTCACAGAAAACCTTTCTAGCGGCGGTCTGTGGAATCACCATGGGGGCAACACCACTATGACCCTGTCAAGTCCGTGATCAACATCAAGTGCCATCGCCGACTGCAGAGTCTTTAGGTAAAACTCCCGACGGCGCCTTAATGTTCCCTAGAGTTCAGGGGACGTTAACGGCACTTGAAACACGGACCCAACCGGGTCTCGGCAACCATTGTCTCACGGTTTTGAGTTCCGGGGGTCGATATCCGCTACCGGGCAGACAATTACGTGCCGCACGGATTTCACTCAATGTGACGCTCCTGGAGTCACCCCGGGGCTTGGAGTCATGCCACCGCACCACCGAACTTCCGCCACGCGGACGACTTGCTTTTGGCCCAGCCGCAGACTGTTCCGCGCCTCACCACCTCGGCGAGCAACTCCGCGAGTCGATAGCCCCGTTGTTCAGCGTCAGCCTGGGACAGGAGCTCGCGGGCGAACGAACCGCTCCCCCGGCACCACTGAATCCACCCCCGGATCGTAAGCGTTGCAGCGCGCGCCTCCCCACCACTGCGCCGGGAGAGCATCGCCAGAACCCGGTCCAGGCTCGTCAACCGTCTCCAGTCGGGGTTCTCCGGGTAGAGGCCCAGGAGCACGTCTCCATAGCGCAAGACGCTGACATCCGTGGCCGGAGTCCGCTTGCCCGCTGCTGGTGGAGGGGGACAGAGACCGGGCGGAACGACCAAGGAACCCTGTTCATCGTCGTCTTGGTCAAAGAAGCCGAAGGCCTCCGCACCGCCACAAGCGACGGTTTTCCCGGCAGCCGCCAGGACCACCACGGCGTCGCGCCAGGCGGAGACCCGCAGGCTTGCCCGGAGGAACGCCGCAGCCTCGCCGTCGAACTCCCCTGGGCGGCTGGAATCGAGGACCCCGCTCCACACATCCAGCATTTCTTCGAATGCCTTCCTGCTCCGCCATAGCCGGAGCAATTCCCCAAGCGTGGCGTCTTCCGTGCGCATGAATTCCGGATCACGGACGGGCTCGTCCTCAGGCCCCAACAACAGTGGCGATTCCAAGACGTTGCTCCCCCTGAACACCATTTCCGCGTTGAGCCGGCTATCCAGGATCTGGTCTACGGGACGGCCGGGAAGGGGACAGCACTCCACATCGGTGCAGAATGCGCTTCGCCAGTAGTCGGAACCAATGAACCATGCATCCCGCAACACCAAGCCCCGATGATCCACGACGCGTACCAGGGCTTCCAGCAGCGGCAGGCCGTGCGGCACGGCGCCGCCGGCGTCCCAACCGTCGTCGCTGAAGAATGCCAAGAGCACGCCGTCGGCGTCATGGTCCGCTTCCAGATACTCACCGATCCTCCGTGAGTACGCGGCAAGCGCGCGGTCGGATCTCTCGCCCGGAAGGTCCACGCGGAGTGTGGCGCCAAGTGTCTGCCCCCGCAGCGTGATGGCAACGAGGCTCTCCTTTGGCCAGAGCCCCAAGGCGTGGGGAATGAAGCCGAGGATGTCCTCGGGCCGGAAGACGGTCACGCGGTTGTCTGCTGTCATGAATCCAGCATCGGCATCAATGGCGGGCCACGGCAGGCCTCAATTGCCCTATGTGGACAAAGGTGTCCGTCGACCCCTGTGGAGGAACACCGCGAAAACAGGCTACGGCGTGGAACTCCGCTGCTTCGCGAGACGTTCGCGGCGCAATTCCACGCGGCGCCGGCGCTGGTTCGCCAACGACACGAGGAGCGGCGGGACGTGGACGCCTTGGGCGGCCATCTGACGGCGCACCTTGCGACGGGTCATGAGGATCAACACCGTGCCCACGAGAAGGAACAGGAACTGCACGCTCAATGCGATGCGGAAGGACGCCAGGCCGTACAGCTCCCCGCCCGAGAAACCACTCGTGTGGAGAATGTCGAGGATGAGCCCAACCAGGTAGATCGTCAGGAGCGCGGCAACGAAGCCGCCCACATTGACGATGCCCGTGGCGGTACCAATCCTGTGGGAAGGATTGAATGTCCGGGCAAAGTCAAAGCCGATCATGGACCCGGGTCCGCCGATCGCCAGGGCAATCACGAGCAATGCAAGCAACCACAGGGGCGCCCTGCTGGGCAACAGCAGGACAGCAGCCCAGGCAAGTGCCGTAGCCGCCGTGATCAGGAGCACCATGGCCGAGCGCCGCATCGGGTGCCTGGCCACGAAGGTTCCAAACAGAGGGCCCACGAGAATGCTGGTGACGACGAACAGTCCCATCAGGGCGGACACAGTGGCCGGGTTCAGGCCCTGCGCCGAGACCAGGAACGGGTAGCCCCAGGACATGGCGAAGACGTTGCCGCTGAACTGGACAGTGAAGTGGCACCAGAGTCCCAGGCGCGTGCCGGGCTGCTTCCAGGCACGCGCGAGGGTCACGCCCGTGGCGCGCAGCCCCTGCGCGTTCTCCCTGGGCGGGTGGCCCGGCGGAACGTCCCTGAGCAAGGCAAGGACAAGGACGACGGCGAGCGCGGACAACGAGCTCAACGCCAGGAAAGCCGTGTTCCAGCCTGCCGAATGAAGGACGAGGGCGAAGGGCACCACACTGATGAGCTGGCCGAGCTGGCCCGACATTCCCGTCAGCTGGGTGACGAGCGGAACCCTCGCCGGCGCGAACCAGATCGGCACGAGGCGGATCACGGAGACGAAGGTCATGGCGTCCCCGGCGCCGACCAGGACCCTGCCGAGCACTCCAGCCGGAACAGCGTCGGCATATGCCAGCTGGAGTTGACCGAGGCCCATGAGTACGGCACCGCTGGCGATCATGGCGCGCGAGCCGAAGCGGTCAACCAGGAGCCCAACCGGTATTTGGAGGCCTGCGTAGACCAGCAGCTGAAGCACGGTGAAGAAGGAGATGGCCGCTGCGCTGGCATGGAACCGTTCGGTAGCCTCCAGCCCGGACACGCCAAAGGATGTGCGCTGGGCCACTGCCACAAGGTAGGCAAGCACCCCGATCGTCCAAATGAGCCAGGCGCGGGGTGCGTTCACCCTTCCATTATGCCCGGGGCCGCATTAAAGCTGCTTTATGGGCGCGCATCTTTACGTGCGAGATACGCCTCAACCGCCGCGCCCAGATCCTCGGCGTTGGGCAATTCGTCGTTCTCGTCGGCCAGCAGGGAACGGCGGACCGTTCCCTCGGCCTTGTCGTCATAGCGGGACTCCAGCTTGGAAACGACCTGCTGGACGTCCTCGGATGCTTCCACTTGTTCGGCGATCTGCCTGCCCACTTCCCTGCCGGCCTCGCGAAGGCGGTCCGTCGGCAGCATCAGGGACGTGGCTGCACCGAGGTATTCGAGTCCCGCCACCGCTGCCGGCGGGTACTCGGCATCCGCAAGGTAGTGCGGGACGTGGATGACATACCCGGCCACTTTCCGCCCGGCTTCGGCCAGCCGCAACTCGAGGATGTGGCCAATGGCCGCAGGAACCTCGACCGTCGGCTTCCACGTGGAAATGCCCTCGATGAGTTCCGGACGGTTGCCGTGCACCGTGACACCAACCGGCCGGGTGTGCGGAACCGGCATAGGGATGGAGTGGATCCAGGTCACCAGGTTGACGTCCAGTTTTTCCACGATCCCGACGACGGCGCGCGCGAAACGCTCCCACTGGAGGTCCGGTTCAAAACCGGCAAGCAACAGGAACGGCTCGCCCAAGCCGTCATTCAGCTTGTAAAGCGCCAATTGAGGGGCCTTGTAGTCTTCCAGATGGTCTTCGACAAAGCTGATGTGGGGACGGCGCGTGCGGTAGTCGATGAGCTGGTCGGCGTCGAACACAGCCACCGTTTCGACTTCGAGCGTATCCAGCAGTTCCCGGTTGATCTGCTGGACCACGTGCCCGGCGTCAGCGAATCCCGTGAAGCCCATCAGCATGTTGAGGCCCCTGGTGTCCGGGCTGTGGAAGAGCTCGATGTTGCTCGCGTAGAGCGGCTCAGGGTCAAGGAGTGAGCCGGAAATCCGTTCAAGCACGGCATGTTCCTTTCGCAGTTTCAAGTTCATTGGAGGAGCAGGCGGCTGCACGCCGCAGCGGATGCCTTGGCGGCCGGCCACGCTCCCTGTATTGGTACAACGCCCCGGACGGGCCGCGCATTCCTGTCGGCCAATGTGCCGCAACTCTCATTTAATTGCTTTCCGGCGCGACAGACAGACTACGATCGAGACGTGCCGCCGTGTGCGGACCCAAGCAACCACCGACGTTGTCCCAGGCGGACAACGGAGGGGTACCAGGGCCGGGCGCCTAACATGCAGCCCGGCCAAGCCATGCAGAGAGAGATGAGGACAAATCCTCGTGGTGAAGACTACAGACATCACCCTTGGCACTATCGCCAAGGACCTGAAGAAGGCGCCCAGCGACGCACTCGTGATAGCCGTCGGTCAGGGGGAAGACGGGCCGGTACTGCTCGGGAACCCCTTGGGCGCGAAGGCCGCGGAAACCCTCGCGGCTTCATTGGGCCTCCTCGGCATCACGGGAGCAGCCGATCAGGTACACCGTCTGCCGGGTCTTCCGGAGACCGGTTCGGGCGTCCTCGTCCTGGCGGGTGTCGGCAAAGTCGCCGACGACGCCCTCCTGGCCGAGGAAACCCTGCGCCGGACTGCGGGATCCGCCGTCCGCCAACTTGCCGGTTTGTCCTCCGTGACACTGGCCCTCCCGACGGCGTCCCTCGCCGACGTCGCAGCCGTCGCCGAAGGCGCTGTGCTGGGTTCCTATTCCTATACAGAGCACCGCTCCAGCAAGGACGGCCTCAAGGACCCGGTCGGCAAGGTCCTGATCCACACGGCGTTTGACGGCAAGGACGTCCAGCCCGCGCTCGATCGGGCCTTGCTCGTGGGACGCGCGGTCAACGCCACCCGCACGCTGGTCAACGAGCCTCCGAGCCACCTCTACCCGGAGTCCTTTGCCGAAGCTGCCAAGGAACTCTCCAAGGGGCTGCCGGTCAAGGTCACCGTGTGGGACGAAAAACGCCTCGAAAAGGACGGGTTCGGCGGAATCCTGGGCGTTGGAAAAGGTTCGACCCGCCAGCCGCGCCTCGTCAAGGTGGAGTACGCCCCGGCCAAGGCCACCAAGAAGATCGCCCTGGTCGGTAAGGGCATCACCTTTGACACCGGCGGCATTTCCATCAAGCCGGCCCTCGGCATGGGCGACATGAAGAGCGACATGGCGGGCGCCGCCGTCGTACTTAATACTGTCCTGGCCGTCGCGGGGCTCGGGTTGCCCGTCAAGGTGACCGCGTGGCTCTGCATCGCCGAGAACATGCCCTCGGGCGCTGCACAGCGCCCGGCAGACGTCCTTACCGTGTACGGCGGCAAGACGGTCGAGGTCCTCAACACCGACGCCGAGGGACGCCTGGTCATGGCGGACGGAATCGTCGCGGCCAGCCTCGAGCAGCCGGACGCCATCATCGACGTCGCGACGCTGACGGGCGCCCAGCTGATCGCCCTCGGCAACCGCACTGCCGGAGTCATGGGTTCCGACTCCGTCACGGGCGCGCTCAAGTCCGCGGCAGATCGCGCGGGCGAACTCGTGTGGCCGATGCCGCTGCCGGAAGAGCTTCGGGCCAGCCTTGATTCGCAGGTGGCGGACATCGCCAACATCGGCGAACGCCACGGTGGAATGATGACGGCGGCCGTGTTCCTGCGTGAGTTCGTCGGGAAGGACGCCGAGGGCAAGCAGATCCCCTGGGCGCACGTCGACATCGCCGGCCCGTCCTTCAACAACGGCAGCCCCTACGGCTACACGCCCAAGCAAGGCACCGGCTGCACTGTCCGGACGCTGCTCGCTTACGTCGAAGACGTGCTGGCGACGGCCTAAGCAAGTCCCAAGTGGGGCCGGTTCATGACCGGCCCCACGGCCCGACGTGAGTCTGGCCACAAGCGCCCCACAAATGCCCCGGCAGGGTGGAGCATGGATAAGTGGTTCGCTAAGGTGAACCACGGTAGTCACAAATGCAAGAGAACTTCGGTGCTGGCATAATCGCGGCAGTACAAGTTCCAAGACCAGATGACGCGTAGTCGCGTGTCATCGCTCACGCGAGGGAGCGTCCTAGTGGCCGATCAGGCAACTGCGCAAGAATTCGACATCCTGGTACTCGGTGGCGGCAGCGGCGGCTACGCCACGGCTCTGCGTGCCGTTCAGCTTGGTTTCACCGTTGGCCTCGTCGAGAAGGGAAAGCTCGGCGGCACCTGCCTGCACAACGGCTGTATCCCCACCAAGGCCCTGCTGCACTCGGCCGAACTGGCCGACCACGCACGCGATTCCGCCAAGTACGGCGTCAACGTCACGTTGGACAGCATCGACATCACGGCCGTGAACGCCTACAAGGACGGAATCGTCGCCGGTAAGTACAAGGGCCTGCAGGGACTCATCAAGTCCAAGGGCATCACGGTCATCGAAGGCGAAGGCAAGCTGCAGGGCACCGACACCGTCGTCGTGAACGGCACAGCCTACAAGGGCAAGAACATCGTCCTGGCTACGGGTTCCTACTCCCGTTCCCTGCCCGGCCTGGAAATCGGCGGCCGCGTCATCACGTCCGATGAAGCGCTGACCATGGACTACATCCCCAAGAGCGTCATCGTCCTCGGCGGCGGCGTCATCGGCGTCGAATTCGCTTCCGTGTGGAAGTCCTTCGGCGTCGACGTCACGATCGTCGAAGGCCTCCCCTCCCTCGTTCCGAACGAAGACACCGCCATCGTGAAGAACCTTGAGCGCGCTTTCAAGAAGCGCGGCATCAAGTTCAGCACCGGCGTCTTCTTCCAGGGCGTCGAGCAGGACGAGAACGGAGTGAAGGTCACCCTGGTTGACGGCCAGACCTTCGAAGCCGATCTCCTCCTGGTTGCCGTGGGCCGTGGCCCCGTCACCGCCAACCTCGGCTACGAAGAGGCAGGCGTCACCATCGACCGCGGCTTCGTCATCACCAACGAGCGCCTGCACACCGGCGTCGGCAACGTCTACGCCGTCGGCGACATCGTCCCGGGCGTCCAGCTGGCCCACCGCGGTTACCAGCAGGGCATCTTCGTCGCCGAAGAGATCGCCGGCCTGAACCCGGTAGTCGTCGAAGACGTGAACATCCCGAAGGTCACCTTCTGCGAACCTGAAATCGCCACCGTCGGCTACACCGAAAAGGGCGCCAAGGAGAAGTTCGGCGAGGACCAGGTCCAGACCCAGGAATACAACCTGGCCGGCAACGGCAAGAGCTCCATCCTGGGCACCGGCGGCATCGTGAAGGTTGTCCGCCAGAAGGACGGCCCCGTCGTCGGTATCCACATGATCGGTTCCCGCATGGGCGAGCAGATCGGCGAAGCACAGCTGATCGTCAACTGGGAAGCACACCCGGAGGACGTGGCACAGTTCATCCACGCGCACCCGACGCAGAACGAGACCCTGGGCGAAGTCCACCTCGCGCTGGCAGGAAAGCCGCTCCACGGCTAAGTCTTTACGCAAGACACCCGGTCCTGGGGGGGGGGGGGCGGCCGGGGGG
>NZ_JBYSXD010000023.1:0-10450 GCF_058781865.1 Arthrobacter sp. FW306-1B-F12A | reverse complement strand
CCCCCCCCCCCCCCCCCCCCACCCCAGCAGGCAACACTCATCCGCACTAAAGATCAATAAGGAGAACGGGGACGACATGTCTGAATCCGTTAACTTGCCCGCCCTTGGTGAAAGCGTCACCGAAGGCACCGTCACTCGCTGGCTCAAGCAGGTTGGTGACCGAGTGGAAGTCGACGAGCCCCTGCTCGAAGTTTCCACCGACAAAGTAGACACTGAAATCCCGTCTCCTATTGCCGGCATTATCGAAGAAATCCTCGTGGCTGAAGACGAGACCGCCGAAGTCGGCGCTCCCCTGGTCCGGATCGGCAGCGGCAGCAACGGCGCTGCAGCGCCCGCCGCCGCACCTGCGGAAGAAGCACCGGCAGCCCCCGCACCTGAAGCAGCACCCGCACCTGAAGCAGCACCGGCACCTGAAGCAGCACCGGCTCCCGTCGCCGAAGAAGCCGCAGCCCCGGCGGCAGCTTCCGGCGAGGCATCGGGTCACGATGTGACTCTCCCCGCCCTGGGTGAAAGCGTCACCGAAGGCACCGTCACCCGCTGGCTCAAGGCCGTGGGCGACAGCGTCGAGGTGGACGAACCGCTCCTCGAGGTCTCCACCGACAAGGTCGACACCGAGATCCCCTCCCCCGTGGCCGGTACTTTGCTTGAGATCCGCGTCAACGAGGACGAGACCGCTGAAGTCGGCTCTGTCCTTGCCGTCATCGGCTCGGGCGCCCCCGCCGCAGCGGCACCCGCACCTGCGGCAGCACCCGCAGCCCCGGCACCTGTGGCTGCAGCCCCCGCCGCACCGGCACCCGTCGTTGAAGCCGCACCCGCGCCGGCAGCAGCACCGGCACCCGCAGCACCGGCTGCCCCGGTAGCCGCACCCGCGCCGGCAGCAGCTCCGGCACCCGCAGCGTCTTCGAGCGAGTCCGGTTACGTCACCCCGCTCGTCCGCAAGCTTGCCAACCAGAACGGTGTCGACATCACCACCGTGACGGGCACCGGCGTCGGCGGCCGTATCCGGAAGCAGGACGTGCTCGCCGCAGCCGACGCAATGAAAACGGCTGCGCAGGCAGCATCGATTTCTGCGCCGGCGGCCGCAGCTCCCGCGACACCCGGCAAGCCTGCTGCCGCCCCCGTGGCTGCTTCCTCGCTCCGCGGTACCGTGGAGAAGGCTCCCCGCATCCGCCAGGTCATCGCCCGCCGCATGCGCGAGTCCCTCGAAACCTCAACGCAGCTGACCCAGGTGCACGAGGTCGACATGACCAAGATCGCCAAGCTCCGCCTCAAGGCCAAGGGCTCCTTCGAGGCCCAGAACGGCGTCAAGCTGACCTTCCTGCCATTCATCGCCAAGGCCGTGGCCGAAGCCTTGAAGCAGCACCCCAAGCTGAACGCTGCGTATGACGAAGACAAGCAGGAAATCACCTACCACAACGCGGAACACCTCGCGATTGCGGTGGACACCGACAAGGGCTTGCTGGTTCCGGTCATTTCCGACGCCGGCAACCTGAACCTTGCCGGCCTGGCCAGCAAGATCGCCGACGTCGCCGGCCGCACCCGCCAGGGGAAGATCGGTCCGGACGAGCTGTCCGGCGGTACGTTCAGCATCACCAACATCGGTTCTGTCGGCGCACTGTTCGACACGCCGATCATCAACCAACCGCAGGTGGGCATCCTGGGCACCGGCGCGATCGTCAAGCGTCCTGTCGTGGTTGCGGACGAAAACGGTGACGACTCGATCGCCATCCGCTCCATGATGTACCTGTCCCTCACGTACGACCACCGCCTGGTTGACGGTGCCGACGCCGGCCGCTTCCTGCAGACCCTCAGGGCCCGCCTTGAGGAAGGTGCCTTCGAAGCCGACCTCGGCCTCTAATAAGTGTCATCACGTGACGGGAAGGTCCCGGCGGGAAACCGCCGGGACCTTCCCGTCTTTGCATGCATTTTCTTCCGTGGCTTTGCTACGGCTCGTAGAAGAATCTGGCTAAGCTGGAGCCATGACTATCCTCTTCAACGTCCTGCTGTTCTTGCATATCGTCGGCGCAGCCATGATTGTGGGCTACTGGATCGCCACCATGAAGCAGCCGACCGTCCACCCGCGCCAGCGCGACGGCGCCTTCGTGCAGCTGATCACCGGCATTGCCATGATGGGAATCCTCCCCATGCTGCCCAACACCCACCCCGACTACTTCAAGCTGGGCATCAAGTTCGCGATCGGCCTCGCCGTAGCCGTGCTCGCCGTCATCGGCTCACGCAAGGTCAAGAAGGGCGAACCGGTCTCAACAGGACTGGCCCACGGCGTCGGCGGCCTGGGATTGCTCAACATCGCCATCGCAACGATCTGGCAGTAGGAGCGGAAAAGCGCTGACCGGAGCAAACCGCGCGGCCGCCTGGACCATTCGTCCGGGCGGCCGTCGCCGCTTAATCCGTGGCCGCCCGAACCACGGCAGTCACAATCCTCTGAGAGCGGACAAGCGGTGCGCGGCCGCCGTCGAATCCCTAGGATTGAACCCGGCGGCATCCGGTATCCGGATGCCAATTCGCAACGACGCTGAGGAGTGGACATGGCAACAACACGCACCGCACACACCGTATGGAACGGCAACCTGATCGAAGGCGCCGGCAACACCACGCTGGACAGCTCCGGACTCGGAACCTTCAACGTCACCTGGAAGGCCCGCGCGGAGTCCGCAGAGGGCAAGACCAGCCCCGAAGAGCTGATTGCCGCCGCGCACTCGGCATGCTTCTCGATGGCCTTCAGCAACGGCGTCGCAGGCGCAGGCTTCGCGCCGGAGGAGGTCAACACCAAGGCCGACGTCACCTTCCAGCCAGGCGAAGGCATCACGGGCATCCACCTGACCGTGAGCGCACGCATCCCGGGTGTTTCCGAAGAGGAATTCCAGCGCCTCGCCGAAGACGCCAAGCTCAACTGCCCGGTTTCCCAGGCACTCCGGGCAACCCCGATCACGCTGGATGCCACGCTCGCTTCCTAGCGGCAACCCGTCCGAAACCTGTCCAAAAAGCGAGTCCCCGCCTTTCCTTCCGGAAGGGCGGGGACTTCGTCGTGCGGGCCTCCAGCTAGCTCTTTTGCGGCCTTGCGGGCAACGCGGCCGGGCGGAGCTTGCGGTAGCCTTCACGCACCGGTGGCCGGTCCGTGGGTAGTTCCTGCACCATTTCCTTGAGCGCGCCGATCCCGTACTCCAGCTGGGGATCGGTACCGGCCGCGTAGGCGTGCGGCGGGAACACTACTTCGATGTCAGGCTCAACCCCGAAGTTCTCCACGCTCCAACCGATGCCGCCGGAGAACCACGTGGCATAGCGCGGCTGGGTCACGCCGGTGCCGTCAGCCAGGGCGAAACGGTTGTCGATGCCGACCACGCCGCCCCAGGTCCGGGTGCCGATGACCGGGCCGATGCCGCGGAGTTTGGACACCTGCGTGATGATGTCGCCGTCGGAGCCGGCGAATTCGTCGGCGAGGATAATGACGGGGCCGCGCGGGGCGTGGTGCGGGTACGTACGCGGCTTTTCGCCGCGCGGCATGCTCCAGCCGGTGACCTTGCGGCCGATCAGTTCAGCCACGAGCTGCGACGTGTGGCCACCGCGGTTCCGCCGGACATCGACAATCAACCCGTCCAGCGCGGTCTCGGTGTCAAGGTCCCGGTGAAGCTGCGCCCAGCCGTTGGCCATCATGTCCGGTACATGCAGATAGCCGAACTTTCCATTCGAGGCCTCGCGCACGGTGCGCCTGTTGGCGTGAACCCACTCCTGGTACCGCAAGCGTTCCTCATCCTTCACGGGAACCACGGCGATCCGCCGCTGCCGGCCTGCCGCCCCGGCGTGCCCGCCGCCGTTCAGGATCGTGAGTTCCGCGGTCCGGCCCGCAGCGCCCACCAGTTGCTTGGCCGGAGTACGGTCTGCGGAGAGCCCGACGCCGTCGATCGCCAGGATCACGTCGCCCACCTTCGCGTCGGCTCCCGGCCGGGTCAGCGGCGAGTTGGCCAGGGGGTCGGAAGTGTCTCCCGCGAGGATGCGCGTGATCTCCCAACCGGCTTCCGTGAACTTGAGGTCGGCACCGAGCCTGCCCTGTCCGTTGCTCCCTGGTTCGCCCACCGCAGCCGGACGAACGTATGCGTGGGACGTGCCAAGCTCACCGTGCAGTTCCCACAGAAGGTCCACCAGGTCGTCGTGCGAGCCGAGGCGTTCGACGACGGGACGGTACCGTCGGTAGACCGAATCCCAGTCCTGGCCCGCCATGTCTTCGGTCCAGAAGAAGTCCCGCTGCAGCCGCCATGCTTCGTCGAATGCCTGTCCCCATACGGACAACGGATCCAAGACCATCCGGATCCGGTTCAGCTCAACCTTGACAAGCTCTCCCGATTCTTCCTCGGCCTTGGCGTCGGATGGTACGGCGACAACCTGCTTGTCATTGACGAAGACCAGTTTCTTGCCGTCTCCTGAGAGTCGGTAGCGCTCCACGGCGGGGACGAGTGTGACCTGATTCTGCTTCGAAAGCTCGTAGCGGACCAGCGCTGGAGCAGGTGCCTTGTCCTGCACCGTGCCACGGCCATCTCCAGTGACGCCTGAGAGGGGGGTATCGAGCCACAGCAGCGCGCCGCTGGAGGCCGAAAGCGCCGAGTAGTTGCCCTGCGGCACCGGGACGCCGATGACGCGCAACGGCAGGCCCTCACGGTCCACGCGGACCGTGACGGCGGTTCCGGCACCATCCCCGGTACCGTCCTTCTCGGCGTTCCTTGCGCCGTTCTCCCCTTCGGGTACGGCGTCCGCTTCCTCCTCGTCCAGCATGTCCACTACCGGGCCGAAAGGCGAAGGAGTGGCTGCAGCGAGTGCCACAAGGTACGGCTTGATGGGGCTGGGGAACGACAGGTCGAAGGCATGGCCGTCGTACACGGGATCGAAGCTGCGGTTCGAGAGGAACGCCAGAAATTTTCCGTCGGGAGTGAAGGCCGGCGATTCGTCGCAGAAGCGGCCGTCCGTGACCTCCACGATGTCTCCAGGGTTGGCGGTGTTGACCATGCGCAACTTGCTCCGTGAGCCGAAGGATGTCACAGGCTCTGACCATGCGAGCCATTGCGAGTCCGGCGACCACGCGAGGCCGTCAATGCTGCCGTCCCCTACGCTGACAAGCCGCGACAAGGTGCCATTGGCAGTGTCGGCCAGGTAAACGTCCCCGAACGCGGTACCCACGGCAAGCCACTTGCCATCGGGACTGGCTTCGAGGGCGCTTGGACGGGCTGCCCTGGGGAAATCGATCCTCAGGAAGTCGAGCCGTGGCTCTTCGGCTCCGCCACGTGTGGCGCTCATCGGTGCAGTCACGCTATCCGCGGACGCCGCAGCTGGCTCCGCGTGCGGTTCCTGCAGCCGAACCCCGGACGTCTCGGGCTGTCCCGTGATCGCCGATGCCGAGACGGGGCGGGGCAGTTGTCCGGCGCCGTCCTCTTCACCTTCGCGTCGGGCGGGTGCGGCGTCCTGGACTGGTGCTTCGACCGCCGGTTGCGACAAGCGCGGGGCAATCCTCTTGATGTAGATGGCGTCGACGCCGTCATGGTCCGCTACGTAGGCGATACGACCGTCAATAAGGGGCCGGGGAAGCCGTGCCCGCACGCCGGGAGTCGCTTCGACAACGCGGGACGGTCCGTCTTTGTGGCGCAGCCAGTGGATGGTTCCGTGGGATTCCACAGCGCTTGCCGAACCGGCCGCGTTGGGGAAGACGTCGCCCAAGTGGGCGGCGACTTTGAGGGGTGCCGGCCGCCGCGACTGGGATGCCGAGCCCAGGCTGACGTCAAGCCGTACTGCCTCGGCGTCGGACTCAAGACTCGGCAGGATCCACAACTCGCCAGCCGATTCGAAGATGACCCGCTTGCCGTCGCTCGCGGCGTGCCGGACGTAGAAGTCCTCGTGATCGGTGTGCCGGCGCAGGTCCGAACCGTCCGGCCGCACCGAGTAAAGATTTCCGTAGCCCTCGTGATCCGAGAGGAAGGCGATCCGTCCGCCTACCCACAGCGGGTCCGCGAGGTTCCCGTCGAGCCCGGAAAGCAAGCGGGCGAACTCGCCGTTCCCGTCGGCGTCGATCCACAATTTACCGGCGGTACCGCCACGGTACCGCTTCCACCAGGCAGGCTCGCGCGAGAGCACACTGGCAAGGACAACGGGTCGCTCGTCCCCCACTTCCGGGCCGAACGCCACCGATTCGACGGGGCCGAAAGGAAGCTCGACGGCGGGGCCGCCGTCGAACGGCAAGGCGTAAGCATGCGTGTGCCGCCCCTCGGCCTGTTCAAAAGCCGTCGTGACCACAACGTCGCCTGAGGAGGTGAATCCCTTGACACGGGTGGTGCTGTGACCGAAGTAGCTCAACTGCCGGTACCCGCCGCCGTCGACGTTCGCTGTCACCACCTCGGGAGCAGCCCCGACGATCGTCGTCCACACAAGCCGCTTGCCGTCCGGGGTGAAGCGGGGATTGCGCGCAGGGAGCTGCTGGGCCGAAATCCGCCACGCGCGGCCTCCGGCCACGGGCGCAATCCAAACGTCGTCTTCGGCCACGAAGGTGATCAAATCACCGTGCAAATGCGGGAAACGGAAGTAGCTGGAGGAGGTCATTGTTCGATCATAGTCAAAGGAGTCGCGAGGGCTTTTGAGGCCTGCCGTAATGCCGGAGTGATGCTTGCCATGATGAGATAGGGCATGCGAATCGTGATATCGGGTGCCTCGGGATTCATCGGAACTGCGCTCTCCGCGCATCTCCTCGGCAGCGGGCACGACGTCGTCCGGCTGGTTCGCCGCCCGCCTGAAGGAACCGGCGAAGCGTCTTGGGATCCGGCCGCGGGCCAACTGGATGAGGCGGTACTCGATGGCGCAGACGCTGTGGTCAACCTCTCCGGTGCAGGCATCGGGGAGCGGCGCTGGACCAAAGCACGCGTGCGCGAAATTATCGACTCACGATTGCGGACCACAAAAACTCTCACGGCAGCCATGGGACGGCTGGGAACTCCGCCCGGAACATTCCTGAGCCAGTCCGCCTCGGGTTACTACGGCTCGTCCCATGCCGGCCTGCTCCGGGAAGACGCGGGGCCAGGCAAAGGCATGCTGGCCACCCTGTGCGTCGATTGGGAGGCCGCCGCCCACACGGCACCCGCAGGCGTGCGGGTGGTGACGCCGCGCACCGGCGTGGTCCTCAGCCCTGATGGCGGAGCGCTGGGTCCGCTCCTTCCGTTGCTGAAGATGGGCGTGGGCGGACCGTTGGGAAACGGCCGGCAATATTGGCCCTGGATTTCCCTTGTGGATGAAGTTTCAGCCTTCGAATACCTGCTCAACTCGGCGCTCGAAGGTCCCGTCAACGTGTGCGCCCCGGAAAGCGCTGACGTCAACGCCATCGTTGCGCAATTGGCGGCGGCCCTGCACCGGCCGGCGTTCCTACGCGTACCTGCCCCCGCGCTGCGCTTGGCCCTCGGCAGCCATCTGGCGGAGGAACTTGTCCTCGCCAACCAGCGCATGGAACCGGCACGGCTGGTGGACTCAGGCTTTGCCTGGCAGCACCCCGCGCTGGCGGATGCCGCCCAATGGGTGGCAAGCGGCGGCAAATGATCATTTAAGACTGCTTGGCCAGGATCTCGGTGATCCTCCACGCGTCCTCGCCACGCAGGAGAACCACCCTGAGTTCCTGTGGTTCGCCCCGGGGCCGCGCTCCGACGATCTCCCCTGCTGCGTCCCGTTCTTCATAGGCGGACGTTTCCACCGTGACAGCAACTGCTGCCCGGTCCGGGCTGGAAGGTCTCTCCACACTCACGCTCGAGAGGGTGGTGGAAAAGCCCGCGAGAACCAAGCCGGCGCCGAGCAATTCGTCCTTGAGCTTTCCATCGGAGGCGGCAGCCGCCGAGCCCTGCACATTAACGTGTTCCAGGAGCTCGAACTTTCCGGAACTCAGCGCCTTGTCCCGGAGTGCCGACAGTCCCCGTATGGCTTCCTCCGGGTTTGCGGATCGGATCCGGCCCCATACCACCGCGGGAACTTCTGCCTCCACCGGGACTTTATCGGGACCGGCCCCCTGCTGGGTATTGCGCGGCATGCCGGGCTCGCTCGCGCCTCGTTCTTCCTGGGAAGCACTCGACGCCGGGCCAGGGGCCGTCTGCCCGGCTCCCGGTCCTCGATCGCCAGCCCACCATACCGCACCAGCCAACCACACAGCGGCTACTGATCCGGCGCCCGCAATCATCCCCAGAGCGAGCACGACGGGCGCCGCCCGCCGTCGTGCCGAAACCGGCGCAACCGCACGCCGGTGTCTGCGTCCCGACCCTGGAGGGCGGAAGCGGCCGAAAAGCGCCGCGATGCGGGCGCGCTTTGGGCGAGGAGCAGAAGCCCGACGCCGGGTCATCAGTTCCGGAACAACCGTCGCGTGCACCGAAACGGAAAGGTCCACAGCTTCCGGCGGTGCGCTTCGGTAGACCGCGACACCCAATTCGGCCGCGGACGGCCGCTGCTGCGCGTCTGGATGAAGCCCGGCCTCGATCGCAACGGCCAAGGCAGTAGGCACCGCAGGCACCAACAGTGTCAAGGGCGGCCGGCGTGCCGCAGTGTCCGGGGCGGAACCCGTGAGGCAATACCAGCCAAGCGCGGCGAGGGCGTAGGTATCGCGCTGCGGCTCCAGTTCCGCTGTCCCCCGGACAGCCGGAGCAGGATCCGCGAATCCTGGGGTGCCCGAGTCCGGAACCCCCGAGGCGTCCCCCACCATGCGGGAAATGCCCATGTCCGAGAGGAGCGGTTTCCCTTGCGCGGTGAAGAGGACATTTCCGGGCGAAACATCGGAGTGCGTCACCCCTTGGCAATGCAGATAGGCCAAGGCCTGTGCCAGGGGCGTCAGGATGGTCACTGTCTCGCCCACGCCAAGACTCCCCCTGCTGGACACCAACTGCCCAAGCGAGCCGCCAGGGGCGTAGTCCATGACCACGCCCAAGCCGCCGTCGACGGACTCTGCCAACTCAACAACGCCATGGACTTTGACGAGGTGCTCGTGGTCCAGCCTGGATAGAAGCCGCACCTCACGCAGCAGGGATGACTTGGCGTCGCGTGGATCCGCCGTCTCCGGTTTCCGGCTGAGGCATTTCACGGCGAAGCTTTTCCCCGACCGCTGTTCCGTTGCGAGCCACACCGTGGCTCTTCCGCCGCGGCCCAGTTCACGCACCCCAACAAAGCCCGGGATCACAGGTTCGGAAGGTTCGATCCCTTGGGAGGGCATGTCCCGCTCACGGTCCTGGGCACTCCCGCAGGTCGAAAAAGTCTCCATGCCTCAACAAATACCGGAAATCGCGGATTCCCGCAGAAGTTATCCACAGGCCAAGGACCGGAGCCCCGCAAGCAAGCCGAGTACGACTGAGAGCTTGGCCACAAAATCATGGCCTGCGCCCCGCGGGGTCTAAGCTTGTCCCCATGACTCTTGAGTTTTCACAGCTGGGTCTTGCCCCGGATTTCGTTGACTACATGCAGGGCTGGGATATCCAGCGCGAACTCCACAACAAGGTTGTTGCCGGCGAGGAACCCAGCACCGTCTTGCTCCTTGAACATGCCGCGGTGTACACGGCAGGCAAGCTCACGGAGGACCACGAGCGCCCGTTTGACGGCACGCCGGTTGTTCCCGTGGACCGTGGCGGCAAATTGACCTGGCACGGACCCGGCCAGCTCATTGCCTACCCCATCCTCAAACTGAAGAACCGCGCCGGGATCCGTGACTACGTCGAGCGTCTCGAAGCCGTCATGATCGCGATCATGGAGGACTACGGAATCAAGGCCACGCGGGTCAAAGGCCGGGCGGGAGTCTGGGTTCTCGCGGACCATAAGGGTCCGGACCGCAAGATCGCCGCGATCGGTATCCGCGTCCTCGACGGCGTGACCATGCACGGCGTGGCCATCAACTGCAGCAATGACCTCGCTCCCTACGCACAGATCATCGCGTGCGGCATCACCGACGCGAGCGTCACCACCATGTCCATCGAGACCGGCAAGACCATCAACCCGGCCGACATTGCCGAGCGCTTCATCGAAGAGTTCCGCAAGCACGAAGAAGCACTCGTATCCAGCCCCGAAGGAGCACTCCAGTGACCCTGGCACCTGAAGGCCGTAAGCTGCTGCGCGTTGAACAGCGCAACAAAGCCGTCCCGGTCGAACGCAAGCCCGAGTGGATCAAGGCCAAGGTCCAGATGGGCCCGGAATTCGTGGGCCTGAAGAACCTCGTGAAAAAAGAAGGCCTGCACACCGTCTGCGAGGAAGCCGGCTGCCCGAACATCTTCGAGTGCTGGGAAGACAAGGAAGCGACCTTCCTGATCGGCGGCTCCGAATGCACCCGCCGCTGCGACTTCTGCCAGATCGACACCGGCAAACCCTCTCCCGTGGACATGTTCGAACCCACCAAGGTCGCCCGCTCCGTCCAGGCCATGAACCTGCGCTACGCCACCGTGACCGG
>NZ_JBYSXD010000022.1:0-68069 GCF_058781865.1 Arthrobacter sp. FW306-1B-F12A | reverse complement strand
GCGACCGTGGAGACGCGCACCGCAATGGCGATGCTCGCCGCCGACAACGCCCTCGCCGTGCTCAGCGGCGAACAACCACCCGCACCGATCAACTAGAGGTTGGCTGGGGTCGAGTCCGCCGTACGTCCACCGCGCGGCGGAATCGAGCCGCAGCTCAGCGTCCTTCAGGACGACAATCAGAT
The DNA here is from genome assembly GCF_058781865.1 of Arthrobacter sp. FW306-1B-F12A. Taxonomy (NCBI): domain Bacteria; kingdom Bacillati; phylum Actinomycetota; class Actinomycetes; order Micrococcales; family Micrococcaceae; genus Arthrobacter; species Arthrobacter sp. FW306-1B-F12A. The sequence goes on along the minus strand of NZ_JBYSXD010000022.1, from coordinate 67,887 downwards.
GAAGTTACGCGGGCGAACTGGTCGAACCCCGTGTGATGAGCCGGGTCGCGAGCTCAATCCTTGGCCCGTCCGTGTTTGGGTCGATGCCTTCTCGCTGATTCGTCAAGCGCAGGAGCATGCGAAAGGCGGTGGCTCCCATTTCCTGAATGGGCTGCCTGACCGTCGTCAGTTGCGGTGTCGCCCAAGTCGCTTCGGGCACGTCATCGAATCCGACCACGCTGACGTCCCCGGGGATGTCGAGGCCGAGGTAGCGCACCGCGTCGTAGACGCCGAGGGCCATCATGTCCGATGCCGCGAAGATGGCGGTCGGCCTGTCCTCCCGGCCCAGGATGTCGACGGCGAAATCGCGTGCCTCGTCGCGGTTCCAATCAGCAGCACCGATTAACCGAGGCTCGACGTGCAGGTCCATGGCCGACAGGGCGGCAAGCACGTCTTTGCCGAGAAGCCCCTTGCGTTGTCCCCGGAAGACGCCCTCCCTATGCTGGAGCTCGCCGACTCTTTGGGGCTTCGAGTCGGGAGCGCGCCCGATACCGTCCTCGGCACCGGCGTCCAAACGGCCCTGCAGTTGCTCAACGAAGGTGCCATCGGCACGCCGGTCGCGGCGCAGGTTCACTGGTCCGCACCCGGACACGAACGCTGGCACCCGTCACCACTGTTCTACTACGAACCCGGAGGCGGCCCGCTATTCGATATGGGTCCCTACTACCTGACCAGCCTCGTCATGTTCTTCGGACCGGTTGTCCGCGTATCGGGAGTGGCCACTCGGTCCAACCGTGCGCGAACCGTCGAGACCGGACCGCTGGCCGGCACGCCGATTCCCGTCGAGATCGACACCCATGTCAGCGCGATCCTCGAACATGCGAACGGGGTGATCACCACAATCACGGTCAGCTTCGAAGTCTGGGCCACCCGGACTCCGCTCTTCGAGATCTACGGCACCGATGGCACCATCGCCGTCCCCGACCCGAACCGATTCTCAGACCCCGTCGAATTAATGACCCGGGAAGAACCGGAACGGCGCGAGGCGCCAACCTCTGCTGGCTATGAGGATGCCGGGCGAGGTTATGGTCTCGCAGACATGGCCAGGGCGATCGAGACAAACCGCCCACATCGCGCCTCCGGGCGGGTAGCGTTCCACATCCTCGAGGTTATGGATGCCATCACACGCGCGAGCCGGGAGCATCGGGTCATTGACGTCGACAGCACGGTCGACAGGCCGGACGTTGTGCCGTTTGGTGCGGCACCCGACACCTGGTAGGCGCAAACTCACCGGCACTACACTGGGATCACCGGGCCGAGGCAAAGTGACCGGCTCTCGAGGGAGGTCCGTGATGGCAGGTCCATTGCTCGAGACCAAACTTCACGTTCCCGGGCCACGGAGCGCCCTCGTGGCCCGCCCCAGGCTGATCAGCCGTCTGGGCCAGGCCGATGAGCAAACGCTGATCCTCATTTCAGCTCCCGCCGGCTTCGGGAAAACAACGGTGCTGGCCGAGTGGCTGGCAGATTCGCCCGCCACTGGCCGATCGCACGCCTGGCTCTCACTCGACCAACGGGACAACGATCCCGTGCTCTTCTGGACCTACCTTGTGGCTGCCCTGGACAAGGCGTCTCCCGGAATCGGCGCTAGAGCACTCGCTGCACTCCGGTCCACGCAATCGAGCACTGAAGACTTCCTGACCACCCTGATCAACGAGTTACAGGGTGGTCAGGACAGGTTTACGTTGGTGCTCGACGATTACCATGTCATCGACAATCAGGGCGTGCAGGAGGCTCTGGCCTTTCTCGTAGAGAACCTGCCCGGGCAGCTGCAACTGGTCATCGCGAGCCGTGCCGATCCAGCCTTGCCGCTCCCGCGACTCAGGGCACGCGGCAGGCTCCTCGAGATCCGTGCCGCCGATCTCCGCTTCACCCTGGAGGAAGCTGGCACCTACTTCAACGCCGTGATGGGACTGGGTCTCACCGCGCAGGATATCGCCGCCCTCGAAGGGCGGGCGGAGGGCTGGATCGCCGCGCTCCAATTGGCGGCGCTCTCGATGCAGGGAAGGGGCGACGTTGCCGGCTTCATCGCGGGTTTCGCAGGTGATGACCGGTACGTCGTCGATTACCTCGCGGAAGAGGTACTCCAGCGCCAGCCCGACGATGTCCGGAATTTCTTGCTGCAGACCTCCATCCTGAACCGGCTCAACGGTCAACTTTGCGACGCTGTGACCGGCCAAAACACCGGAAAAGCAATGCTCGAGGCGCTCGATCGGGGGAACCTGTTCGTGGTTCCGCTCGACGACCGACGCTGGTGGTACCGCTATCACCACCTCTTCGCCGACGTGCTGCGGGCGCGTCTCATGGACGAGCAGCCAGGCCGCATTCACGAACTGCACGAGCGCGCGAGCCTTTGGCACGAACAAAACGGCGACATTCCGGAAGCTGTCCGCCACGCACTGGCCGCCCAGGACTTCGAGCGGGCCGCGGACCTGATAGAGCTCGCGATCCCTGCCCTGCGCAAGGACCGCCAGGAAGCCACGCTGAGCCGTTGGCTCGAAGCGCTCCCCGGCGAACTCATACACGCGCGGCCCGGGCTGGGCGTCGCCTACGCGGGGGCGCTCCTCGCGAGCGGCGAGCTCACCGGTGTCGACGCCCGCCTCGAGGAGGCAGAGCATTGGGTAGGTACGACGGCGGATGGCCGCGACGGCGGCAACCTCACCAGTTCGATCGCGATCTACCGTGCCGCGCAGGCGCTTGCAAGCGGGGACACCACCGGGGCAATGAGGCACGCGGCTACCGCGCTCGGCCTTGTCGGGAAGGACGATCATCTTGAGCGCGGAGCAGCATCCGGGCTCTTGGCGATCGGTCACTGGACGAATGGCGAACTGGAGGTAGCGCACCGCCTGTGGTCCGATTCCTATTCCAACCTTGAAAGGGCCGGGCACCACTCGGACATGCTCGGTTGCTCCATCGCTTTGGCCGACATCCGGATTACCCAAGGCCGGCTCCGCGACGCAATGGCCATCTATCAGCGGGGTCTTGAGCTCGCGGGAAGGCACCCGGCGCAAACGCTCCGGGGAACGGCCGACATGCACATAGGAATGAGCATGCTCCTTCTTGAACGCGGCGAACTTGACGCCGCAAGGGAGCACCTCCTGGCCAACCAGAGGCTCGGCGAGGACGCCGCGTTGCCCCAAAACCCATATCGCTCGCGGGTCGCGATGGCTCGGGTCCTCCAAGCGGAAGGGGACGTGGACGGCGCGCTTGAACAACTCGACGAGGCAGAGCGCCTGTACGTCGGCGACTTCTTTCCCGCGGTACGTCCGGTCCCGGCCGTGCGGGCGCGGATTTGGATCTCGCACGGAAGGACGTCCGACGCTTTCCGCTGGGCGCGCGAGCATGGCATTTCCGCCGAAGATGAGCTCTCCTATTTGCACGAGTTCGAGCACATCACCTTGGCCAGGGCACTCCTCGCCCAGGACAGGGCGGAGCCGTCGGAGGACCCTGCTGGACACGTCGCCGCCCTGATTGACCGCCTCCTTCGGGCCGCGGAAGAGGGCGGCAGGACGGGGACCGTCGTCGAGCTTCTGGCGCTTTTGGCACTTGCCTACCGGAAAGAAGCGGACGACGGCGGGGCGCTGGCAGCGCTGCGACGCGCGGTAGCGCTCGCAGAACCAGAGGGCTACGTTTCAGTGTTCGTCGACGAGGGTGAGGCGATGGCGAAGTTGTTGAATGCGCTCGTGAAGCGGGGAAGGGCACCAGACTACGTAGGCCGGCTCTTGGAGTTGTTCGGGACCGAAACGCGCAGCACGCCGGCACGGCAACGCTTGATCGAGCCCCTAAGTGATCGTGAGCTGCACGTGCTTCGGCTTCTTTCCTCGGAGCTGGGCGGCCCGGAGATCGCGCGCGAGTTGCTCGTTTCCCTGAACACCCTCCGGACACACACCAAGAACATCTACGCCAAGCTCGGCGCGAATAGCCGCCGCGCGGCCGTCCGGCGGGCCGAGGAGCTGGAGCTCCTGCCGCGAAAAGATCACCACATCAATCACCAGGTGTGGTGATCCCCGCTCACCACATCTCCTTCTACCTTCGAAGCATCAAAGAAGTCATCCGCAGAGGCGGTTGAAATCCACTAAGGCAGAAGGAGGGGCGATGAACGCGAGATCGGTGGGCCGGGAAGACACGTCCGTCGAGTACGAAGTCCGCGTCAAAGGCCATCTTGATTCCCGCTGGGCCGCTTGGTTCGAAGGACTGAGCCTCATCAACGAACGCGACGGGACCACCGTCATCCGCACCCGGAACGTCGACCAAGCCGCGCTCCACGGTCTGCTGCAAAAGCTCCGCGACTTGGCGCTACCGCTCTTGGCAGTCAACCAAGCCGGAACCACGCAACCCAGCCAGCCGGCGTCGACCTCTCGCATCTTCGACTCAAAGAAGGACCACACCATGAAAACCATCACCCAAACCCCGACACCAACAACTGGCCATGTCCGGATGGACCCGCTGCGGAAGACCGCGATGGTCGCAGGCATCCTGTACCTTGTGACCTTCGCTAGTTCGATCCCGGCGCTGTTCCTGATTTCCCCTGTCCTGAACGACCCGCATTACATCACGGGCCCCGGCGCCGACTCGACCGTCATCTTCGGCTGCTTCCTCGATCTCGTCAACGCGCTGTCGGCGGTGGGCACCGCCGTCGCACTGTTTCCCGTCGTCAAACGGCAGAACGAGGGCATCGCGCTGGGCTTCGTCACCGCCCGGATGTTTGAAGCCGCGGTCATCGTGATCGGCGTCGTCAGTCTCCTGGCTGTGGTCACTTTGCGCCAGAACGGGGGAGCGGACCCTGCCTTGGTTCCCGTGGGCCAAGCGCTCGTGGCGGTGCGTGACTGGACGTTCATTCTCGGACCGAGCCTGGTTCCGGGCGTGAGCGGGCTGCTGCTTGGGTACTTGATGTACCGTTCGGGGCTCGTTCCGCGCATCATTCCCCTCCTTGGACTGATCGGCGGCCCGCTGCTGCTTTCGTCGACGATCTCAACGATGTTCGGTATCAACCAAGGGATCTCGGTGTGGTCGGGACTCGCAACCTTGCCGATCTTCGTTTGGGAGTTGTCGCTGGGCATCTGGATGGCGGTCAAGGGCTTCCGGCCTTCGCCTATCACCACCGGGCAAGTGCGCACAGCCTGAGGAGCCACCCACGAACTCCACGGAATGAGTCCCGCGGCCAACCCGGCCGCGGGACTCATCGCGTTGCAGGACGCGGCGGGTCTAAAGTTCAACGCCGACGTAAGACTCATGCCAGTTGATGATGTTAGGCGTCATGGGCGAGGTTGCTGGAGAGTTCGCGGTGGGCGTTGGCTTGGTCCTGGAGTTCCTTGGCGCGGGAGTCGAATAGTCCGACCGCGTCGGCTCCGGCGGCGAAGCGCAGTGGTGGCTGCTCCAGTTCGGCGAGTCGGATGAGGGCGTCGGCGAGTTTGGCGGGGTCTCCGCCCTGCAGGCCGTTCATGCTCTTCCATGAGGTGACGGTTTGTTCGGTGCGTTGGGCGTAGTCGCCGATGGTGGATTCGGCGTAGCGTGTGGATTCGGGGGTGAGCAGTTCGGTGCGGAAGAATCCGGGCTCGACGAGCATGGTGCGGATCCCGAACGGTGCGATTTCGGGGGCGAGGGACTCGGCCCAGCCTTCGATACCGAACTTGGACGCGGCGTAGGCGGTCAGGAATTCCCCGCCGGCGATGCCGGCGGTTGAGGAGATCGTGATGACCAGGCCCGAGCGTTGGGCGCGCAGGACCGGCAGTGCCGCTCGGGTGACGTTCATGGGCCCGAACATGGTGGTTTCGATCTGTGCCCGGAAGTCTTCGGGGGTGATTTCTTCGAAGAACCCGGCGTAGAAGTTGCCGGCGTTGTTGACGAGCACGTCGATCCGGCCGAAGCGGTCGACGGCGGCCTGGATGGCCGCTTCCGCGGCGGCGGGGTCGGTGACGTCCAGCTTCACGGCCAGCAGGGCTTCGTTTTCGCCGATGGCGTGGGCGACTTTTTCGGGGTTGCGGCCGGTGGCGACGACCGCGTGGCCGGCGGCGAGGGCCGCTTTCGCGATGTCGGTGCCCATGCCGCGGCCGGCTCCGGTGATGAACCAGACTTTTTTCCCGGTCATGTCTTCCTTCTGTCCTGTCTGGTCATTCTGCTGACTCATGGTTCTGTCTTTCCTGGGGTGGGTGTTCCCGGCCGCGCGGGGGAGCGCTGGCCAGGAGTGGCGGATCCACCGGCGGGGCCGCCGGTGGTGGTTTCGGGAGGCGACGCCGCCCAGCTGGCGAGGAACGCCAGCGCGTTCTCGGACGCGGAGCCAGGCTCCGCGGTGAAGGTGAACAGGGTCTGACCCTCGTCGCCGGGAAGGTCCAGCGTCTCGAACTGCAGGGACATGTCCCCGGCGAGCGGGTGGTGGAAACGCTTGGTGCCCGCGGTGTGGATCCGCACGTCGTGCCCGGCCCACAGGGCCGCGAACAGCCCGCTGCGCGTCGTCAGCTCCCCGACCAGCTCGTTCAGCGCCCGGTCATCGGGGTTCCGCCCCGATTCCAGGCGCAACATCGCGACTGTGGTCGCCGCGACCGCGCGCCAGTCAGGGTAGAAGTCACCCGCGCCCGGATCGAGGAAGAGATAGCGCGCCTGGTTCGGCAAGCGGGCCGAAGTGTCCGGTCCCGACCGTCCGGCGGGATTGGACTGTGCGGCTGGGTTGGACTGTCCTGCCGGGTTGAACTGCGCCGCGGAGCTGAACACGGGCCCGTACAGCGCCCGGCCCAGAAGGTTCGCGGCCAGCACGTCCGAGCGGCCGTTCTGGACGATCGCGACCGCTCCGGTCATCCCGTCCAGTAGACGCAGCACTCCGGGGCGGACTCTCTGCTGCGGTGGCCGGCGTGCCGCCCGCGGCGACGATGCGTTGGCCGTCCTTGCCAGGTCCATCAGGTGTGCCCGCTCGGCCTCGTCCAACTGAAGGGCAGATGCCACGGCCTCGAGCACGGCGTTCGAGACGCCGCGGACGCTGCCGCGTTCCAGGCGGGTGTAATAGTCCGTGCTCACCCCCGCCAGATGCGCCACTTCCTCACGGCGTAGTCCCGGCACCCGGCGCAGTTCCCTGTAGGTGGGGATGCCGGCCTCTTCCGGGCTGATCTTCGCTCGACGCGAGATCAGGAATTCACGGATTTCGTCTTTTCTGTCCACATCCACCACGCTACGCAGCCGCGGCGGCCGGTGGCAGTGTCCACCAGACACCCCCAAACCGGCCCGGATACCAGCCACCGACCTTAGGCGTTCAGAAGGGCCGTTGCTTGGTCGCTATGACGGCTTGGGGCGGGCGCGTACGTGCATCCGCTCGCCCTGCTGTCCAAACAAGCTGATGAATTCGACGGGTTTCCCGTCGGCGCTGGCGAACCAGTGCGGCGTGCGGGTGTCGAATTCCGCGGCTTCTCCTGCGCGGAGTTCAAAGTCGTTGTCGCCCAGCACCAGGCGCAGCCGTCCGTTGAGGATGTAAAGCCATTCGTAGCCTTCGTGAACTCGCGGATCGGGCTCGGACCCACGGGCATCACCTGCGAGCACCATCTTGAAGGCCTGCAAACCGCCCGGCCGGCGCGTGAGGGGAACAGCCGTCATGCCGCCATGGGTCATGGGCCGCAGGTGAATTCTCGGATCTCCGGTGGGCGGGGCGCCGACCAGATCATCAAGGGGAACACCGTACAACCTCGCAAGGGGCAGCAGGATTTCGAGGTTTGGCCTGCGTTGGCCGGATTCGAGCCGGGACAAGGTGCTCACCGACACTCCGGATGCAGAGGACACCTCTCCGAGGGTGAGATCCCGTTCCGTGCGGAGTGCCCTAAGCCGGGGCCCGACAGCCCCGAGAACATCATCAAGCTCATTTGCCATACCCATAGTTTGCCATAACAGCAAAAGAGTTTGCCAGACTTCCCACGCGAGATGAAAGCTTGTCTAAGCACCCAAGGACGCTGGCTGCGGACTTTCAGGACACCATGAAGGGCGAATCAGTATGGACACCACACGGCATGACGTCGTAATTATCGGGGGCGGCATTGCGGGACTCAGCGCGGCCACGACGCTGAGCCGCGCGCTTCGCTCGGTGCTGGTGATCGATTCCGGAACACCACGCAATGCACCTGCGGCGGGTGTGCATGGCTATCTTTCACGGGACGGCATGAACCCCCGGGAACTCCTGTCGATCGGACGCAACGAAGTGCTCTCCTACGGAGGAACTGTCATTGACGCCGAGGCCGTTTCGGCACGGCGCACTACCGACGGATTCGAGGTGACGCTCAGTGATACCCGCCGGTTTTCGTGCAGGCGCCTTCTGGTCACCACTGGCCTGACGGACGGGCTGCCTCCCATCGACGGCCTGCGGGAGCAATGGGGGAAGGGCGTTGTGCACTGCCCCTATTGCCATGGCTGGGAAATCCGCGGGAAAAGGATCGGCGTGCTGGGTACCGGAGCAATGTCCGTCCATCAGGCACTGTTGTTCAGGCAGTGGTCCCCTGATATCACCCTTTTCCTCAATGACACCGTGGAACCCACCGAGGAAGAGTGGGACAAGCTCAGTGCCCGGTCCGTAACAGTCGTCGACGGCGCCGTGGCCTCAGTGGACGCTGTCAACGGGGTCCTCACGGGTCTCACGCTCCGCCAGGGTTCCTCATTCGACATACAGGCCGTGGCTGTCGGTACACGGATGGAGGCCAGGTCCGCGCTGCTGGAATCACTCGGACTAAGTACCCAGGTGCACCCCATGGGGGTGGGACGGTTTATCGAGACCGATGCTACTGGTGCGACGGCCGTCCAGGGCGTGTATGCAGCTGGCAATGTCTCCAATGTGATGGCCCAAGTGATCACCGCGGCGTCCGAGGGCGTGATGACCGGCGCACGGATCAACGCCGATTTGATAGAAGAGGAAACCCGGTGGGCCGTTGAGGGGCGGTTCGGCCCCTTCTCCGCGGCCTCGGAAGCCGCCGTATCCACCACTGTGCTGGGTCACGTCGATCACCTTCGCCTGGCACCGGGCGTCAGTTCGTGGGCTCCGTAGCTGTGGGTCCTTCTCTCTGTTTTAGGCTTCGGGGATGACCATGGCGAAGCGTTCCTCGCGGGCTTCGTCCGGGTCCGGGCCGCTGCGGTTGCCGGTGTCGAGCGCGTCGATGGCGGCGAGTTCGGCGGCACTAAGTTCGAAGTCAAAAACATCGAAGTTTTCGGCGATGCGTGCCGGGTTGGTCGATTTCGGGATCGCTGAGCGGCCTTGCTGGAGGTGCCACCGGAGCATGACCTGGGCCGGACTCTTGCCGTGCGTCCGTGCGATGGTGGCGATTGCCGGGTCTTGCATGACGTTCCGCCGCTCCTGGCCTCCCCATCCTGGGTAGAAGGTGATCCCTCCGATGGGCGACCAGGCCTGGGTGATGACACCATGTTCGGCGTCGGCGGCTTGGACGTCCGGCTGGGTGAAGTACGGGTGGAGTTCGATCTGGTTCACGGCCGGGACGACGCCGGTCGATTCGAGCAGTTGCGTCAGGTGGTGGGGCATGAAGTTGCTGACGCCGATCGCCCGCACGCGCCCGTCGGCGAGCAGGGTTTCCAGTGCTTTGTATGCGGCGATGGTTTTCTCGAACCGGTCAGGTGCGGGCTGGTGCAGGATGAGCAGGTCCACGTAGTCGACGCCGAGCTTGCCCGTCGCTTTGTCCCAGGCATGCAGGGTCTGGTCGTAGCCATAGTCACTGACCCAGACCTTGGTCTCGATGAAGACCTCTGCCCGATCCAGGCCCGAGCGGCGGATGCCTTCGCCGACTTCCCGTTCGTTGCCATACGCGGCGGCGGTGTCGATGTGCCGGTAGCCGGTGGCCAGCGCGGCCTCGACTGCCGCCGTCGTTTGCTCCGGGGCGCTTTGAAAGACGCCCAGGCCCAGGGCTGGCATTGTGACGCCGTTGTTGAGAGTAAGTTCCATGTCCATGCCTTTCACGGTATTCAGATGTGCGCAGATGTGGGAGGGCACGTCAGTACCCCCTTTGAAACGGGTGGTCCGGAAATTCAGCGCGCGGTTTCGAGTTGCGGCGCCGGCGCAACTTCCCGGCGGGCCCCGGCGCGGCGGGCGGCCAGGTCCGCGGGAAGGATGAGGGCCGCTGTAACGGCCAGGGCGAGGAGCAGGAGAATGCTGCCTGTCGTGAGGGCGGCTCCGACCTGGGCGGCCAGGTGCGCCACGGCGGAACTCGTGGTCGGTACCGTCGCCGCGGCAGCGACTGCGATTCCAAGCCCCAGGCAAGTGCCGACCTGGTGGAAGGTGTTCACCAGGCCGGATGCCGCGCCGGCGTCGGACGCGGGGGCTCCGATGATGCCGAACGAGGTCAGCGGCGCAAACGCGAGCCCCTGTCCCGCGCCGATGAGGACCATCGGCAGGGCAACCCCGGTCAGGTACGCGGAGTCGACACCGACCCGGCTGAGCCAGAACATCCCGGCAAGAGTGATCAGGATGCCGGCAACGAGCGGGATGGAACCCGGCAACTTGCCCATGAGCCGCGGGATGCCCATCGCGACGGCGAAGTTCACCGCGGTCATGGGCAGGAATCCGATCCCGGCCTGCAGCGGGTCGAAGCCGAGCACTGGGTGGTGAAGAAGAAGAACCCGATCATCGCGCCCAAGTACAGGAAGCGGGCCACATAGGCGCCGGTTCGGCGGCGGCTCGCGAACAGCCGCAGCGGCATGATCGGCTGGGCCGCCCTACGCTCGATCAGCACGAACACGACCAGGAGCACGACGCCGGCGCTGACGGCCGTGGCCGTGACCGGCGAGCTCCAGCCGGCGTCGACCGTGTTGATGATGCCGAATACGAGTGCGCCGACACCGAGGGTGGCGCTGAGCGCGCCGAAGGCGTCGAAGCGGCCGCGGGCCCGGCCTGATTCCGGGATGAACCGCGGCGCGAGTGCGATCATCGCGGCGCCGATAGGTACATTGACGAAGAATCCAGCCCGCCAGGAGATCCAGTGTGCCAGCGCCCCGCCGATGACCAGCCCCAGGCTGGCGCCGATGCCTGCGGTAGCGCCGTACAAGGCAACGGCCCGGGTGCGTTCACGGCCTTCCGGGAAGCTCGCGGTGAGCAGGGAGCCGCAGCTCCGCCTGCAGGCTCGGCAGGGCAGTGAAGATGACCGAGTTGTCCAGCAGGATCATGAAGTAGCTGAGGAGGATGATCGCCAGGATCGCTCCCGGATGGGAGGCTGTTGCGGGTTCAGGTTTCATGCTCTCCATGCAACCGTGATTCCATACGGACCGGGAGTCCCGGCCGTTCCGGGTAACGCCAGTGCCTCCCTTGGCCGATCGACCCGGCGTAGCGTGGATGCCATGACACACAGCGAGGACGTGCGGAAGTTCCTGACCTCCCGCCGGGCAAGGATCACCCCGGACGAGGCAGGGCTTCCCGTCTACGGCGGCAACCGGCGGGTCACCGGACTGCGCCGCGAAGAAGTCGCGATGCTCGCCGGGATGAGCATCGACTACTACATACGCCTTGAGCGCGGAAACCTCTCCGGCGCCTCGGACAGTGTCCTCGAAGCCCTCGCGCGTGCGTTGAAGCTTGACGACGCCGAAACGGCCCACCTTTTTGACCTGGCCCGTGCCGCCACCGCCTCCCCAAGGGTGAGGCGCAAGCACAGCCCGCAGACAGTGCGGCCGAGCGTGCAACGCGTCATCGATGCGATTACAGCAGCGCCGGCTTGGGTTCGCAACGATCGCGGGGATGTCCTCGCCGCCAACGAGCTGGGCCTGGCCCTGTATCTGGACATGATGGCAGAGGTGGCCACTCCGCCGAACAGCGCGCGCTTCACTTTCCTGAACCCCAAAGCGCGGGAGTTCTTCGCCGATTGGGAACGCGCAGCGGACGACATCGTCGCGGTCCTGCGCTCCACCGCCGGAAAAAACCCGTACGACAGGGACCTCACGGACCTGATCGGTGAACTCTCCACCCGCAGCGAAGAGTTCCGCACGCGGTGGGCCCGTCACGACGTGAAGTACCACCGCGCCGGCCGCAAACACCTCCACCACCCGATCGTCGGCGACCTTGACCTGAGCTTTGAAGCGCTGGAACTTCCCGCAGACCCGGGACTGCGCATCAACGTCTACACGGCTGACCCCGGGACCCCCTCCGAGGACGCACTGAAAGTCCTCGCCAGCTGGGCCGCCACCCAGCGCGACACGTCACAAATAGCGGCTCAGGGAAAGAAATGAAGGGCTGCCGCACCACGTTGTCGACCTGAGCAGCTGTGGATGATACCGTCGTCGCTGGCTAGACATTTGGGATTTCAGCACGCAATCGCAGGGGATCTATATTCCCCACTATTCACGTGAATTCCGTAATTCGTCTCAGGGGGGACAAATGAAGAAGTCTATTGCAGCGCTTGCACTTGCAGGAACAATCGTACTGGCCGGCACCGCGCCGGCCGTAGCATCCACCACCTACCCGGCGCCGGGCAATGAGTACGGAACCGTTTCTGACGGAACCATATCTCGCGGCGAATCCATCACTTTCTCCGGTAGCGGCTACATTGCCGGCGAAACAGTCAACATCGCGTTCGAGCGAACCGGCGGCAAGAAGGCTTCGGACGGCGGGAGGCCCGCTCCGTCCAACTTCAGCGTGATTGCTGACGGCACCGGCGCTTTCTCAACGCCCATTACCTTCACCGACGGTGGCAACTACATGATCGGCGCTGTCGGCGCCACGTCCGGCAACAGGCGCTGGGCAGCCGTGGTTGTGAATTCCGGCAACGGCGGAGGCAACAATAACGGGGGCGGCAACCATGGCGGCGGCAACGGCAAGGGCAATTCCGGACTTGCTGCTGTTTCCAGCGTTACCGCCGCTGGCACAGCAAGTGGCGAGGCCAACACTGTTGCAGAGTCCAACCTGATCCTGTGGTCGCTGGTCGGCGCAGGCGCTTTGGCCGCGAGCGCGGCATCCACAGCGGTGATTCGCCGCCGCGCCAAGAAGTAACACGTCGCTACAAGGGCAGGTGCTTCTCCGGGAAACTGGAAAGCACCTGCCCTTTGCCGCTTGTGGATGTAAGGATCGCTTATGCCTCACCGCCTGATGCTCCTTGATACGGCCTCGCTCTACTTTCGCGCCTTCTTCGGCGTGCCCGATTCGATCCGCCGCGCCGATGGCACCCCGGTAAACGCCGTTCGCGGTCTGCTGGACATGATCGCGCGGCTCGCCACCGACTATGGGGCGACACATCTGGTTGCGTGCTGGGACGAAGACTGGCGCCCGAAGTGGCGCGTGGATCTCATCCCGACGTACAAGTCGCATCGGGTGGCGGAGGCGGTCGAGGGTGCGCCCGACGTCGAAGTGGTACCGGATGCGCTCCAGCTGCAGGTTCCCATGATCCGGCAGGTCCTCCGCCTTGCGGGGATCGCCGTCGTCGGGGCTGCCTCCCATGAAGCCGACGACGTCATCGGCAGCTACGCGAGCCACGCCGGGGTTCCCGTCGACGTCGTGCGGGCGACCGGGATCTGTTCCAGGTGGTCGATGATGCCCGCCAGGTGCGCGTCATCTACACGGCGAGGGGCATGAAGAACCTTGAGGTCGTGACGGATGCCGTCGTCGTGGGCAAATATCGAGTGCTGCCCGAGCAGTACGCCGATTTCGCGACGCTACGCGGCGACGCATCGGACGGGCTGCCGGGTGTGGGCGGGATCGGTGAAAAGACGGCCGCGTCGTTGCTCGGGACGTACGGCACGCTCGACCAGTTGCTCGCTGCAGCGAGGGATCCAGGCAGCGGGCTGTCCGCGCCTGTAAGGACGAAACTCGCCGCTTCCGCCGATTATCTGGCTGTTGCGCCCGTTGTTGTGAACGTCGTGCGCGACCTCGCACTGCCCACGCTCGACGAGGCGGGAGCGCTGCTGCGTCCCGTCGTCGGGGACTCGCGCATTGAACTCGAGCGTCTCGCTACGGACTGGAACCTCGGCGGCTCGGTGAAGCGATTGCTCGAAGCCCTCGACCTCAGGCAGTGAGGGACATCAGCCCTGCGCAATGATCGGCACAGCTGACAAATCAGTGAGTCGGTGACGCCCGGATGGTTCTCGCTGTGGCTTCTATCTTGAGGGTAAGCGCGGCGAGGGCGAGCATTTCCAGTCCGGTCCAGGCGAGCGTCCCGCCCCAGATTTCAGGGGAGAAGCTCAGTGCCCCGTCGTGGACCGCCACACCGGCGAAGTACGGGGCCCAGAACACCACGGGGGAGAGGCCTGTCGCGATCATTAGCCGCGCGTGGCTGGTCGGGCGGGGTCGCACCATGGCCCACAGCAATCCAACGAGGACGGCTCCAGCGACGGCCGCCGGAACGAGCCAGGCGTCACGCAGGGCGACCATGATCTGCAGGGCCACCGAGGGCAGCAGCACCATGGCCGCGGGCACGGCGGCGTGCAGGCGCCATCGTAGCGAAAGCAAAAGGACGGGCACGAAAAGCACAGCCGTTGAGACAAAGAACGATCCCAAGGACACGATGATGGACGACGACGTCGGCACCGTCACCGCGGGCTCCGCCCCGGGAGCGGAGATGTACGTCTGGATGAGCCCGTGACGGGCGAACACCGTGAATTCCTGCAGGATGAATGCCGCGACCATGCCGGAGAGCATGGCGCTCGCGACGGCTGGTATCAGCCGCGGCCATGACCGTTCGGGTGAGTGCCATGCCGAGGAGAACGGCGCGCCGAGGATGAGGAAGCCTCCCGTGGCGAGCCCCAGATGGGACGGGCTGAATAGCGCCTTGAGGCCCTGCTCTATGCCGAACACCGAATGCCAGGCGAAGTCCGCCATCCCGGAGATGAGGAAGAGGACGACCCCGGCTGCCGCGGCCACATACCCGGCGGGGATGGCTTCGGTCCACCGTGTGCCGGGTGCGTGGCGGCGCCAGGTCAGGGCGGCGATCCAGAGGGCGCACGCCGCGAAGCCCGAGTAGAGGATCGCGTGCCACGGAGTGAAGAACGTCTCGAGGTCGCGGAGGTTGTTGTGCGCCCAGCCGTCAACATAGGTTCCGGTGAGGAGCCAAACGCCGGCCACGAGGGTAATGACGTCTTCAACGGCAGTCGTGGGGCGGTGGACTGATACCGGCGGAATCGCAAAAGCGTGAGCTGCTGTGGCGTCCATAGCTCCACAGTAGGTCCCGCCGCCTTTCGCGGCGAGAGGCAATCTCTTTTGCTGGAACCCCGGCCGCTGCGCCGTTTGCGGTTCCTGTTGACCAGGCTTCTTGCCCGGACCTAGCATCGCCGTGCTGGTGCGTGATGGTCTGGGGCATCCCTTGACCTTCGACCCAGCCGCCGCCTGGAAGTGATCGTCTTTGCGGCACTCATCGCGTGGACTGTCTGGGACCGGAAACGGCGGCAAGCATCGTGGTCTTCCTGACGGGTCTGTGCCGCCGGCCGCTGGTTATCGCCGGTATACGCCGGCCACTGGACAGGTGAACGGATCCGCTGCCGCGAGTCCTACCGTATTAAGGTAGCGAACCACGATTGCGTACGAGTGCAGCAGCCCCGTTTCGGTGTAGGCGATCCCCTCGGCATCGCAGTGCGCCTTGACCAGCTGACGGACCTCTCGCAGGTGCGGGCGGGGCATATCGGGGAACAAGTGGTGTTCTATTTGGTGATTAAGCCCGCCCATGAGCAAGGTCACGAATCGTCCTCCGGCGATGTTGCGGGACGTGACCACCTGCCGTGTCAGGAAGTCCACCCGGCTGTTTTCGGACAGGATCGGCATCCCCTTATGATTCGGCGCGAAGCTTCCTCCCATGTAGAGACCGAACACGGCGACCTGTACCACGATGAATGTGACGGCGATCGCGGGGGACAGGACGAGGAAAAGCAGGCCGACGTAGGCACCGAAGTGCAGACCCAGCAGGGCGATCTCAAGCCACCGGTACTTCACTGGCCCTCGCCGAAGCAAATACTTCAACGAGTCAATATGCAGCGTCCATCCGAGGAACAAGAGCAAAGGGAAGAGCAAATAGCCTTGGTGCTTGCCGAGGGCACGGCCGAGTCTTCCGCGGCTGCTTGGCACTTCGTTGTGGAAGATGACCACACCCTGTGCGATGTCCGGGTCATGATTGACCATGTTCGGGCGGGCATGGTGCCGCGAGTGCTTGTCGGTCCAATACGCGAAACTCATGCCTACCACCAGGGTGGCAATGAGGCGTGCAGTCCACTCGTTCGCGGAACGGGACGCAAACACTTGCTGATGGGCTGCTTCATGGCCGAGGAAGGCGAACTGCGTGAAGACGACGCCGGAGGCGCCTGCCACGGCCAGCTGAAGCCAGGAGTCTCCCAAGATGAAGAACACCACCCAGATCCCCGTTCCCACCACGGCCAGGATCGTCAGCAGGAGGAGGTAGTAGCGTCGGCACCGCCGGAGCAGACCCGCTTCCCGGACGGATTTCAGGAGGTCCGCATAGCTGCTCGTGACCTTGTTGATCCGTGCCCTTGGCGGAGCGGATCGTGGCGGCATCGTCAACGCGGGCACGGACGGTGAAGGCTGGTTGGTCAAGGGCAAGTGGTTGCCTCCTCGGATGCGCTGAAGACGCGCTGCCGGGGTCCGGGGCAACACAACCAGCCTAGGCGCCGCTGGCCCTACCCGTCCAGAGGATTGGGATCAGGGCGGGACGATCAGTCGGTGATTGGTCTGGCATTCGATACGGTCCGGGGTTGACCAGCGGGGTGCACGTTTTCTCAAGTTTGTAGCACGGTATTGCAACCCGGCGGTAAGTTACCCCAAAGTAGCTAGGGATGCCGCGGACATAGGGGTTCGCGGCCAGGAGAAAGGCAAGGCCATGCGCCGATTCCGACTCACCGCCGTCCTCGCCGCTGCGGCGCTCACGATTGGACTCTTCGCCGCACCCGCGGCTCAGGCCGACTCGATCTCGCCGGACCCGCCCGGAGCCAATGACTGGACGTGCAAGCCGTCGAGCGTGCATCCGTACCCGGTAGTCCTCGTCCCAGGGACGTTCGAGACGATGTACAAGAACTGGGCGCTGTTCTCGCCCGTACTTAAGAATCAGGGGTACTGCGTCTTCTCGCTCAACTACGGAGTAGTCAACGGTGTCCCCGCCAGCGGGCCAATTCGGGACTCCGCGGCTGAGCTTGCGACGTTCGTTCGCTCAGTTCTCGGCGCAACGGGTGCGAGGCAGGTAGATCTCGTCGGCCACAGCCAAGGTGGGATGATGCCGCGCTACTACATCGGCTTCCTCGACGGCGCCAAGTATGTGCACCATTTGGTTGGCATTGCGCCGTCGAACCATGGCACCCAAGGCCTGATCGCGCCGTCGCCCGCAGGGATGATTCTCGACACGACCGCAACGAGCACCCTGTGCCAGGCCTGCGCGGACCAGCATGCCGGCTCGGCATTCATGACCGAGCTCAATTCGATCGGCGACGCCGTGCCGGGGCCGTCGTACACAGTGATCTCGACCCGCTACGACGAGGTCGTGACGCCCTATACGAGCCAGGCTCTTGTTGGGCCGCTAAAGCAAGTGTCCAACCTTGTCCTGCAGGACTACTGCCCGCTCGACACATTCGAACACGATCAATCTCCCAACGACCCGAACGTGTGGTCTCTCGTCTCCAACGCGCTTCTCCAGAGCGGCCCCGCAGATCCGAGGTATCGCCCGGAGTGCGTGTAGCGGGTGGTGGCCCGCCTGGGCTTTTGGTCCAGGAGGTTGCAGGCCCCGACGGCCATGCACGGTCCGCAGATCAGTCGGGCCGCCGATAATGTGCTGCCTGTATTCTCGCCCGGCACCGTTAGGATCGGTCCTGTGTACCAACGACAATGCGAAAGCCCATGATCCCCGACCCTTTCCCGACTGGTACAGGTCTGCCTCCGGACCCGCCGGAGGTTCCCGGCAAAGGTCCAGGCACCGAGCTCAGTCCCGGGCTGCTGACTGACCGGGTACCGGGACAGGCCGTGATGGCCGAGCTCTTGGCCGTGCGGGAAAGGGACGCTCCGCGGTCCCGGCTGGGGCGCGTGTTCGGGCTTGACCCGCTGACCGCAGACAGCCGCCCCTGGTACACGGGCGCCGTCGGGGAATTGGCGGTGGCTCGGGTTCTGGCGCGGCTGGGACCGGAATGGACAGTCCTTCATGCGGTTCCGGTCGGGGCCGGCACGTCAGACATTGATCATGTGTTGATCGGGCCGGCAGGGGTGTACACAGTGAACACCAAGAATCATTCAAACCAGAGAATCTGGGTGGCTGGCCGCACTCTGATGGTGGCCGGCACGAGACAGCGCTATCTTCCCAACGCCATGCACGAGGCGGCCCGAGCCGCCAAGCTCCTCTCCGCAGCAGCAGGTCTGGCGGTGGAGGTCACCGGTGTCCTGGTGTTCGTGGAGCCCAAGGGCATCACGGTCCGGGAACGGCCCGAGAGCATAACTGTGCTGAGCGATGGTCAGCTGTTGCGCTGGCTTAACCGGCGCAGACCGGTCCTCACTCCGGAGCAGATCGCCCGCATTGTCGCCGTTGCCGCGTTGCCGGGAACCTGGCACCGCCAGCCTGCGGGGCCCGGGGACGCTGTCGCTCTTCAGCGGGCCTTCGACGCTGTCAGGACGGAAGTCGTGGGGGCCCGACGACGGCGGGCGGCATGGGCGCTTGCAGTCGCGGCCTGCTTCGTCGTCGCTGTTTTCAAACTTCCGGTGATCATTGCGTGGTTCGTTCCGATGCTCGTGCACGGCTAGCCACTAAAGCGACAAAGTGGTCTTTGGAGTGCCGGCAGGCGTTGTGCCTGGGTTGCCGGAATTGGTGAACCCCTGGCTTCGGTATGGAGCAGCAGCATATACGCCGAGAACCCTGACCTCATCGGTGAAGAACTCCAGCTCCTCGAGCGCGAGGCGCACGGGGGTGTCGGATGGGTGACCTTCAACGTCGGCCATGAACGTGGTGGCAGCAAACTCGTTACCCACCATGTAGCTTTCCAGGCGCGTCATGTTCACGCCGTTCGTCGCGAAACCACCCAGGGCTTTGTACAGGGCCGAGGGGACGTTCCTGACCCGGAAGACGAAGCTCGTGATCACGGGACCGGGCAACTCGTCGCGGGTTTGCTGCCGACGCTCCCTGGACAGGGCGACAAACCGGGTCGTGTTGGTGGCGTCGTCCTCGACGTCTTCTGCCAAGACGTCCAGCCCGTACATCTGGGCGGCGAGCGGAGGCGCGAGCGAGACTTTGGAAGCGTCATTCCAGTCGCGGACCTCCCGTGCGGATCCTGCCGTGTCGCCGGCAACAACTGGTTTCAGCCCCATTGACCGGATCAGCTTCCTGCACTGGCCGAGGGCATGAACGTGGCTGTGCACTTCTCGCGCCTGTTCGAGGGTGCTTCCGGGTATGCCCAGCAAGTGGAATCGGATCCTGAGAAAATGTTCGCCCACAATCTGCAATCCGGATTCAGGCAGGAGCACATGGATATCCGCAACGCGCCCGGCGATAGAGTTCTCAATCGGAATCATGGCGAGGTCCGCGTCGCCGGATTTCACTAGTTCGAAAGCATCTTCGAAGCTGGGGCACGGTACTGGCTCCATGTCGGGGAACATCTGTAGGCAGGCGATGTTGGAGTTGGCGCCGGGCTCTCCTTGATATGCAACTTTACGAACCATGGAGCAAATGGTGTCACATTTTGCCGGGTGGGAAGCGCCGCGCCAGAACGGACTTTGGGTGTGAACCGGCTCGGAGCGCGCCGATGCGTGTGCGGAGGTATCGGGTTACCCTCACTGAACGGGTCCCACACTCGGACTACGCCCTGATCCACGAGCCGCCGGCTGGCAGCAGCTTAGACGGCGGTGTAGCCGCCATCGACGAGTACGTAAGAGCCGGTCATGAAACTGGCCTTGTCGGAAAGTAGGAACGTGGTGACGTTCGCGATCTCCTCAGGCTGTCCCAGGCGGCCGAGCGGATGCTTCGCCTCGAGCCCATTGAGGACTTCTTTAGGCGCAGCGGCCAGCAGCGGCGTATCGATATAGCCGGGGCCGATAGCGTTGACGCGCAACCCCTGGGCCCCATATTCAGCCGCAGCATTCTTGGTCAGGCCCACGACGCCGTGCTTGGCCGCGGTGTAAGCGGCGTTGCCGGGAGCAGCGACGGCGCCGTGGATCGACGCCATGTTCACGATGGCACCTTCGGAGGCACCTGCGGCAAGGATGGCCGGGACCTGGTAGCGCATTCCGTAGAGGACCCCGCTCAGGTTGATGGCGATGACCCGGTCCCAGTCCTCAACGTCGAGGTCTCCGACAGGAGCATTTGCGCCGCCGATGCCTGCGTTGTTGACGGCATAGTTGAGGGCACCATAGCGCGAGACCGCGAAGTCGACGGCCTTCTTACTGTCCTCGGCGACGGCAGTGTTGCCTTGGAAGGGAACCGCGGTGCCGCCAGCGGCGGTGATCTCGTTGCTCACACGCGTTGCAGCGTCTCGGTTGATGTCGACGACGACGACGTTGACACCGTTCTTCGCGAGGTCTTTGCTGATTGCTTCCCCAAGTCCGGAGCCTCCGCCGGTGACGATCGCGGTCTTGCCTTTGAAGTCACTCATAATTCCTCCTCGTGCGGCGGGATCGGTCCCGCGATTTCAGTGTTGAGCGGTGGTTTAGCCGCTCGCTTGTGGCAACCGTACTCCGTCCCGCGAGAAGAAGCCGGGACTTCGAATCTCCTGGCTCCACAGCGAGGGTCCTTTGACCCAAACGTGCAAACGGCCGGAAAGTCTTCCTTCAGGTGCGAAACGGCGGCACCATGAAGGAGAGCAGAACCCGTCCACCGATGGAAGGGAGAGAGAGCAGCGTGGATGAGCACAGGTCCCGGCGACGTCCCAGATTCCCGGGGTGGGAAGTCGGACCGGTGGCGGTCGGACTGGGCCTGGTCGCCCACCTGGTCTCGGGTGGCGTGTCTCCCGGGGTTCCGGTGCTGATCGCGCTGACGGCTCTGCTGAGTATGTGCGCTTCGCTGCTCGCCCGGATAAACCTACCGAGTTGGCTATTGGTCTTTCTCTGCGGTGTCGCCCAGCAGGTCCTGCATCTGGCCTTCGGCCGGCTCTCCGGGACCTTCTCGGTTGTTGCGCCAGCCCAACATCAGCATGCAGGGTCAGGATGGCAGCCTGGGCAGCTGGCCGTGACGCCATCCGTCGCGGCCGGGCACTCACCGGATTTGATGCTGGACACGCACGTTGCGGCAGCTTTGCTGACAGCGCTACTCGTCTCCCGGGCGGACATATCGCTTACGCGGGCGTTGGCCCTGTTCCGGCACTCCGGCCAGACCCCTAGGGCACATCTAGACTAGCTCGTGCCTCAGGAGGCCGCCGTCGGCCTCAGGACTTAGCGGTCGCCAGCTTCGACCGGACCCGCACGAGGGGCGCGTTCGGATCCTGCGGTTGGGGGATAGCGGTGAGAGCGAACTGGTCGATGACACCGGGCCGGAAGACGAGGCACTCGGTCGAGCCGCCGAACTGGAAGTACCCCAGTTCGTCTCCCTTGTTTACGTGGTGGCCCGGTACGATCTCCTGATCGATGACGCAGGACGAGACTTCGACCATGCCTACCGGGATCACTGCCATGAGACCGATGACGGGGTCGTCGGCCTGGATCAGGATGATCGCGCGGGCAGCGACGTGGGCCAGATATGACTGGGAGAGGGTCGGCTTGACG
The DNA here is from genome assembly GCF_058781865.1 of Arthrobacter sp. FW306-1B-F12A. Lineage (NCBI taxonomy): Bacteria > Bacillati > Actinomycetota > Actinomycetes > Micrococcales > Micrococcaceae > Arthrobacter > Arthrobacter sp. FW306-1B-F12A. Next base: position 46,238 of record NZ_JBYSXD010000022.1, on the reverse strand, counting down.
GCGTCGGCCCCCTCGGAGTCTGCCTCGGAGAAGTACGTGCCGTCCTTGACGTACGCCCGCACGATCGTTCCGGCGACGGGAGCGTGCCACCGGTGATAATTGAGCGCGCTCAGGAACGCCTGGTACACAGTTCCGCCCACAAAATGATCCATTGACTCGTCCCGGGCGAGCAGGTCCTCGAGTGAGTAGGGCTGGTTCTTGACCCAGAACCGGCTCTGGCGTTGAACGTCGGAGCTTATCTTGTATGGGGTCGACTCGCAGGCGCTGACGATGACTTTGTCGTCTTCGGGTGCAGCGACAGGTCTGGAGGTCGATGTGAGCCGGCGGGTGAAGAAATCGTTCCACGACGTGAAGCCCCAGTGCTCGGCGAGGGGATCGTGTTCATAGTCGTCCATCCCGAGAACTTGCCGCGCTTTCTCCGACATCCACCCCGACGGCGAGTCGTTGAGCACATAAAGCGAGTCCTCGCTGCTCAGGAACTCGGACCACGCATTCAGTATTTTGCGGAACATGGCGATGATCCGGGGATCGCGGTGAGCCGCGAACCCGGCCTCGGTACCCATGGTCCAATCGAGGATCGCTGTCAACGGCGTGGTGACCATGCCGCCTTCGCTGAACTCGGGGGCAGTCGTCAGGACCTCGTTGATGAGCCGAAGCATCTGGTCAACGCTCGTGAGATGCCGTTTGCGGTAGGGCTTCAATTTAGGTACCTGCTCGATCATCTCCGTCATGTAGAGGCGGACAACCGGATCGCTGGCGATCAGTTCCTTGAACTCCACGATCACGGGATGCAGGGCAGCGTCTTCGCCCCGCGCTTCCACCCGTTCCCGGTGACCGGCAATCCATTCCTCAAGGTCGTCTTGTCGCTCGGGCAGCCAGCCGCCCGGTCGTCGGACACGGTCGGATGAAGCGTTGATTGTCATAGTGCCGAGCCTGCGCGCCTCCGACGTCGGGCCAGGCGCCGAAGCAGGGGACCTCGGCGGTTCTGGCGCTTAAGGTGGCAGAATTGTCAGATGGCTCACCCTGGATGGCCACGGCTTCGGGCCGATGATTGGACCCTGACCCGGGAGACCGTGCACATGTGGACCCAGATCGTCGGAAAAATCCGCATGGCGCACAGCCCGATGCTGAACCACTGGTGGCAGGTGACGCTTTACGTCACGCCGCGCGGGCTGACGACATCAATGATCCCGTATGGCCGCGGTGCCTACGACATCGAATTCGATTTCCTTGAACACCGGCTGAACATACGCTCCAGCAATGGAACTTCAGCATTCGTCGTTCTCGGAGCCAAGTCGGTGGCCGAATTCCACTCCGAGGTATTCGAAGCCTTGGGCCGGCTCGGTATCGAGGCGTCTATCCGCGGCATTCCGAACGAGGTGGACCCGGCCATACCCTTCGCCGAGGACCATCAGCACGCCTCCTACGATCCGGAGGCCATCGGGCTGTTTTGGCGGCAATTGGTCCAGTCGGACCGCGTCCTGAACGAATTCAGGTCCCGTTTCAGGGGCAAGGCCAGTCCCGTGCACTTCTTCTGGGGAGGCATGGACCTCGCGTACTCCCGCTTCTCCGGACGGGACGCGCCCACCCACCCCGGAGGAATCCCGAACTGCGCCGACTGGGTGATGGTGGAGGGTTACTCCCACGAGCTAAGCAGCTGCGGGTTTTGGCCCGGGGGAGGGGACGAAGGAGCCTTCTATGCCTACTGCTATCCCGAGCCCGCCGGCTACGCCGAATATGTGACCGACGCCGACGGTGCCGTCTATAACAATGACGGCAGGCTGTACCTCCTCCCGTATGAGAACGTCCGCACTGCCTCGGACCCCGACAAGATGCTGTTGCGGTTCCTGCAGTCCACCTACGAGGCGGCTGCGGAGACAGGACGTTGGGACCGGGCCGCGCTGGAGGCGGATCCGGCCCGCTGGCGGCACTCACGACGAGGGCAGCATTCCTTCGGCGTGAAATAGCCGGGGCGTAAAGTAGTGGGTGGTCCAAAGGCACTCCAATACGAGGGAAAGCCACATGAATGCAAATCACGGAATCGACGTTTCGATTCCACCCAGCGGACCTGGTTGCGTCGAATGCGAGGCCAACGGTGGCTGGTGGCTCCACCTGCGGCGGTGCGCCCAGTGCGGGCACATCGGCTGCTGCGACAACTCGCCGGGGCAACACGCCACAGCCCATGCACAATCCAGCGGCCACCCGGTCATCCGCAGCTTCGAGCCGGGCGAGGACTGGTTCTTCAACTATCCCGACTCCGCATTTTTCGCCGGTCCGGAACTTGAACCGCCGGCGCATCACCCGCTCGATCAAAGCGTTCCGGGCCCAGCCTCACGCGTCCCGGCCGACTGGCAGCAGCGACTGCACTGACGGGGATGGAAGGACGATAGCGTGAGCGGCGTGCATCGCTTCCGGGCTGAACGCGGAGGTTGAGGCTGTGACCAGGGTGACGTGGTAGCCGAGATCCATGCCGAAGCGGCCGGTCTGTTCGTTGCAGCACGCGATCGAGCCCGGGAGCTGTTCTAGGACGCGTCGGTGATGTCAGCCAGCAACCAGTCCGGGGATCCGGGACTCCGCTGCAGATGGAATGTGAGCAATGCGGAGTCTGAGTTGAGGCGAGCCTGTACCCGCCAGTTTTCAACGGATGCGAGGTGTTCGATGTCGGTGGCGGCGGAGTCGCCGCCATCCCGCCCGCTTCCGCGTCCGAACCAGTGCGCGGCGCCGCCGTCGGGATCCACAGCCCAGATGCCGCCGTCATATCGGACGGCCAACGGGGCGCCGTCGGGGCTGAAGCGGACGGCGATCTCTACTAGCGTATGAATGGCCTCGGCAGTGAGTGTCATTGATGTGTACTTTCCCGGGTTGTACGGCGCGCCGTTGTCATGCAGCCTTCACGAAGGTCAGCTCGGTATTGTCCACTCTTTTAATCGTTTGTGTCCACGGAACAGGTACGCCCTTTTCAAAATAAATTGGCCGGATTGGGGTGACCACGCACGGCCAAAGCGTGTTTCCTCCGGGCGTTTCGACCACTTTCTACGTGAACCTATTTCGCCCGATCCAACGCGTGCATCAAGGCATCGGGCTCACCAAGTTTGAAATACGGATACTGCCATCGTTGCAATGATAGATATTCGGGAGGCTTCGGAAATAGAGTGGCGAACACCTGTACCGATAGCTCGTTTCCATTCCGGGCGGACCGGGACGTGGTCGCATGCCGCCGGGCCTCGGCGGTGCCCCACCTAGGAGGCGATGAGATGCTTGCGGACATCATTGCCCAAGTGGTGGTAGAACTGATCCAGGGATGGTTCGACGGGCGGCCCACGCCTCGCCAGCGTGTCTTACGGGCTCTGGATCTCTCGAGGGAGCCTGTCCTGTCTCCGAAGCAGCGAGAATTCGGCCGGAAGTGGCTCACGTACGGCTTGGGACATCTCGCGGATCTCGGGCTTGAATCGCGCGCCAAAGATATTCAGAAGGCACTGCAGCGTGTTGAACCCTTCCCTTGGGAGGACAGATGACGTTGCTGCGCAGAGACAAGTCGTAACGGACGTTCCGGATGCCAGCCGCTTGCAGGACTGCCTAGAACACCGGACGCCAGGTCTCGACGGCGTCGTCGCTGACTGCGACAACCTCACGCCAGCGGTCGAACACTGAGCAAGGGTGGGAGATGCCCAGATCCACGATATCGCCGACCTGCAGGCCTTCTGCGTCGTCCACGATGGCGTGGTGGTCGAAGAGGCGCGTCAGCGTGGCGCCTTCGCCGTCCGGCAGGAGGGCCCCGTTACGGAATCGGGAGACGATCACCGGCAGGCCGGCGTCGTACGCCAACTCCCGCTTGCCCGCGTTCAGGACAACGCGCCCGGGTTCAGGGGCGGAGATGACCAGTGCCCGAACCACGACGGCGGCGGTGAGACCCGGGATTGGCGAGACGCTCTGGTAGGTGCCGTGGTCGTGCACGACGTAGCAGCCTGACCGGAGCACGTTGACGGAGGTGCTGTGCGGCAGGAACGCGGCGGCACGGTCCTGGAACGCCGAGCCGCCGTTGCTGAACACCGGCAGATCCACCTCGAAAGTCGCGTGCAGTTCGTCGAAAATGTCGCGGGCCAGGCGGCAATGCGAATCGATCCCGGCCAGGTTTGCATCGGTCCTGGTGTTCGGTGCCACGCCCTCGTAGGCGCTGACGCCGGCCAACAGTAATCCCTGGGCGGCACGAACCTCAGCAGCGAGAGGCCCGGCTTCGGCTTCGCTGCGGATCCCGGTGCGGCCGCCGGCGGTCCCGACGTCGATCAGTACGTTGAGCGGCCGTGGCGAGTGTTCGAACACTTCGGCCATGGCTTGGACGCCCGCCGTCGAATCGGCCAGGCAGTAGATCTCCAGCTCCGGCGAGGCTGTCAGCCGGGCGCGGAGCTCCTCGAGGTGGCCGCGGAACAGCACCTCGTTCGCGATGAGGATCCGGGTGGCACCCCACTCGATGGCCTGCGCGGCCTGCGCGGTGGTCGCCACGGTCACGCCCCAGGAACCGGGCAACTGCCGGCGGACAATCTCGCCCGTCATGGTGGTCTTGATATGCGGGGCCAGCACCATGCCGCGCTCCCGTGTCCAGGCCTCTTTGATGCCGATATTGCGCTCGACGGCGGCAACGTCCAGGAGCATCTGCGGCAAGGTGTTGAGAGGGAGGGCGGGGTCAAGGTGCGGCATGCGATGCGGTTCCTTCAGGACGTTCCGGAAGCTGGGTACCCGGAGATCCTATCCGGGTTCAGTAACTAGAGAACCCGTCGGCAGGTCGCCGCGAATGACAAGTAGTGGCCACTCGGGCGGTTACAGGGCGGAATGAGTATGGTCTTTCTCGTGTCAGACCTTTCAGGCGGATCGTCGCGTGGCTGGCTGCCACGAGCTGAGTCCAGGCCATAGGAGGTCACATCATGTCCGTCATCATTGCAACCAAGGTATCCGGTGACACGAGCGTTTTCGCCAAGTCGCTGGAGGAGCGCGCTGACGAGTATCGCCAATGGGGGGAGCGCGGCCGGGCTGCTGGGGCCATCCACCATCAGTTCGCGGTCGGCGACGGGTTTGTCCTCGTAGTCGATGAATGGGAATCGACAGAAGCATTCCAGAAATTCTTCGGTGACCCCGAGATCCAGGCGTTCATCGGCTCGGTCGGCGGCGACCCGAACGTGGCCCCTGAAGTCACCGTCGGGGAATCGGTCGACTCTGCGGACAAGTACTAGCCGACTCGCGCATGTCGGTCCCCGTCAACGTACAGACTGTTCGCCCGCGCATGCTGGCCGCCGTCCGGCGTGAGGTCGTTCCGGGCGAAGTCGGCTCGGCGTGGGGCCCTGCTGTGGCGCTGGTCTGGGACTTCATTCGCAGTCAGCCGGGTCTGTGGACGGACGGCCACAATGTCTTCGTCTACCACCACCCGAACACGCCTGACGCACCCCTTGTGTGCGACTTCGGCGTCGAAGTCACGCGCACCTTTGAACCGGCGGGCGAGGTTCATGCAACCGAAACCCCCGCGGGCCAGGCTGCCGTGGCAGTCCACCGTGGGCCGTACCACCGCATGGACGAGGCATACAAGACGATCGAGGAGTGGATGGCGGCGAATGATAGGGAGTCTGCCGGGCATTCGTGGGAGATCTACGGAGATCCGACACCAGATCCGGCGGACACTGAAACCACGATCGTGCACTTGCTGAAGTAGCTGGCCGGCCGGGGCGCCTTCGCCGAGTTCGCGGAACATGGCCGGGGGAATGGCTGCGCGCCGCTATGCATATAGGCCGAAAAACCAGGTGGTCAGGGGGTGAGGGGGCCTTGCAGAACCTGGACGGCAAGCGCTTTGTCACCTTCGATGAGAGCAGTTTCTGCGAGGTTGGAGCGGCCCCAGAGCCCCAGGTACATCCCGTGCAGCGGGGCGGCAATGGAGGCCTCGGCTACCCCTTGGCCGAGTTTCCAGCTCCGGGCTCCGGGTACGTGGAAGATCACTGCCCCTTTCGGCTGGGGCATCCGTCCCAGGCGAAGCTGTCGCGGAGTGAACATTGTCAGGATTTCGTCGATTCCGTCGAGCAGGAAATCTTCTGCGAAAACAGGGTCTGCCAACCCTGATGTTTGGCAGGCGTCGATGAGGTGGACGGCGTGTTCATGTGCCTGGCGCCGGCGCCAGAACCCGGCTTTGCGCGGAGGCGGGCCGAAGTGCCAGCACGGCTCCTCGGGTTCGAGTGCCGACATTGTCGCGAGGAAGGCGTCCGCGCCTTGGAGGAACCACATTTCGGCTCCGGTGACCGGTGGTTCAGGTTCCTCGACGAACTTGCCCGAAAGGACTATTTGGGCTGCCCAACGTTCGATCGACCCCAGATGCCCGAAGAGATCCCTCAGTGTCCAGCCAGGGCACGCAGGGACAGGACGGGTCAGAATGTCCTCGGGTTGGCGAGCGAGGACGCTCAGGCGGTCAAGGCTGTTGGCCAGCTCAGCAAGAAGGCGATCCGGCGACATATGCCGAGCATAATGGGCCGGCCGGTTTCCCTGAATTCCAGCGGGTTCCAACACGGTGTGGCGATCACGCCAACGATGCTCCTGGCGCGGGTCGTTTCACACTGGCATCCCGCACTTAGGAAGCAGGCTTACTATGGTGGATGTATGCCGGACTTAAACGACTGGACGACTCCACGGTTGCTCTCAACTGCAGCGCGACTGGTCGAGCATGCCTGGAATGAAAAGCTTGCTGTCTTGGGCCTGACCCATGCGGGTGTCATAGCGTTGGAAGTTCTCGACGCGGAAGGGGCCATGGTGCAGGCCCGGCTTTCCACCAAAGTCCAGGTGCGGGCGCAGACCATGGGACAGACGCTTTCGAGGTTGGAGGCGCATGGGCACATTACCCGGGAACGTAGCCGCCTGGACGGGCGCTCGCAGCGGGTGGCTGTTTCCGAGTCGGGCCGGACGGCCCTTGTCCAGGCCCGGGCGCTTGACCGGAATCTGACTCCCGGCGTCGAAGTCGGCGTGGAGGAACTGCGCGGCAAGCTAGTGGCCGTTATCCGCTGGCTCGGTTCTGCGCGCTGGGGCGAAGAAATGCCCGAGAACGAGTCAACGGCAACCAGCAAGGATCTGCCTGAGCAGAGCTAGCGCACCAGCAGCATGGCCGCCCGTTTACGCCACTGCGTGCTGCCGCCGTCGTCTCACTACCGTTGCAACCACCAGGAGCACGACGACGGTCCCCAGGCCGAGTCGCGCCGCCAATGGGCCGTTGGGTTCGGCGCCGGTGAAATACATCAAGGCCAGCACGGGGGCGATGGCGGTGAACTCGTAGCGACGGCTCAGCACCACGAAAGGAAGGAGCAGCAGTGCGTACCACGGATAGCTGGGCGAAACGACCAGCAGCATCCCTCCGATCATCAAGACTTGTCCGTCCCATGGCCGGGTGGCGTCGGTTGTCCGCCATACGTAACCCGCGAGGCCGAGCAGGAGCACGAGGGCTGCCGGCGCTGCCCAACTGGCCGGGAGCACCAGCTTCAACAAAGCGAACCGCGGGCTGTCCTGCCCGTCGTACCCCTCCGAACGAAGGTATTCGGGAAGATAGCCCAGGACAGCCCAACCGCTGGCGAGGACGTACGGTACGTACACCACGGCGAACGTGGCCACGGCGGCCGCGCCGAAGCGGAACGGCCGCCGGTACAGCAGTGCCGGGGCGCTGATGACGGGGATCAGCTTGGTGGCCACGGCCGCGCCAAAGGCGACTCCGGAACCCAGTGTGCGCCCGCCCACCAGCAGTAGCGCCGCCGCCAAGGCCAGGGCGGTGCCCAACGCATCCACATGCGCCGCGTTGATGGCTTCAAAAGCCACCAGCGGAGACCAGGCCCACCAGACGGCTTGGTGCGCGGGCCTTCCGGTGCGGCGCAGGAACGCCAGCAATGCCACGGTGATGGCGAGGCTAAGCAGGAGCCCTGCCAGTTGGAAGGCGATGAATCCAACCTCGGGACCCGGGACGAGCCGCACGGCCAGGAAATAGAGTTCTGCCACCGCCGGGTAGACGGTGGGCACGGCGGGCCTGTTGATGGCCGTGCACAGGGTACTGCCGCCGGGAATGTTGGTGGTGGTCTCCGTACCTGTGGGGAAGGGATTGCTATGGCATGTTCCATCCGGCCCGGCGTCTTGGAACAGCCACGGCGGCCGCAGCGGCCGCAGCGCTTCGTCCGCCGGAACGTGGGCATATGGGGAGATTCCGGCCTTCTGGACGATGCCGTCCCACGCATAGCGTGCGGAGTCGTTGCTGGTGGCCGGCGGTGCGGCGATGGCCGCGGCTCCCACCAAGAGCGAGCCCAGAAGGACGACGGAGGCCGCGTGCCGCGCCGGGATCCGGCGCGCCACTAGTACCGCCGGGAAGAAGACAATCCAGGCGGCCAGCGTGCCAAGGGGAGACACCCACTCCGCGGACGGATCGGTGGTGACGGTCCACCAGACGACGGCGGCGAGCAGGGCCACCAGTGCCAGCGCCATCACCGCAGCCGAAATGCCGGACGCGCGCCGGGTTGTTGGTTCGCTCACCCTTCGATCGTGCACTACGTGCAGGCTGGTGGGCCATCGATCCGCGGCACCGTATGCCTTTCGTAAGGTCTGGATCGGGACGGCGGGAGGGTCTTGGTGGTGTGATCAAGGCATGGACAGATTGACCACTTTCCTCCAACAGCGGATGGAAGCGGTGAACGGACGGTTCTCCTCGCCCTTGCGCAGCAGGCGGCTGACGGTGGTGATGGGCCGTTGGCTCGGCCTTGCCTTCACCGTGTGCTTCTTGACCGGACTGTTCAGCCACCTTCTGCAGGATCCGCCAGCGTGGATGCTTTTCCTTACCCGCCCCGTATGGCTGTACGTGGCTACGCAGGGCATCCACGTCACCACCGGGATAGCTTCCATCCCGCTCCTCGTCGCCAAGCTCTGGTCCGTGTATCCCGAACTCTTGCGTTGGCCCCCGCTGAAGTCCGTGGTGCACGGCCTGGAACGGGCCTCCATTGCGCTCTTCGTGGCCGCTTCGCTGGTGGAAGTCACCATCGGCCTGCTCAACACTTTCCAGTGGTACCCCTGGCCGTTTTCCTTCAGGGATGTCCACTATTGGCTGGCCTGGGTCATCATCGGATCCTTGGCGCTTCACATCGCTGTCAAGATGCCCCTGATCCTGGCCCATTGGAGCCGTCGATCGGACGCGGACACCAACGCTGCGGCGACTGAAGGGGGAGTGCCGGACAGCAAGACTCTTCCGGCATCCGCGAAGGCTCGAACCGGGCACGGCTGGAGCCGCAGGGGGTTCCTGGCGGCAATCACTGCTGGCACCGGCGTCGTCGTCTTGACGACTGGGGGCCAGTCCTTCGCCTGGCTGTCGGGCCTGAACTTCTTCGCGCCGCGCCGAATGGATACCGGCCCCCAGGCCGTCCCCATCAACAGGACGGCCGCCCAGGCCGGTGTGGCTGACGCTGCGCTGGGCCCCGACTGGGTGCTGACCGTGTCCTCGGGATCGGTGCAGAAGACGTTCACACTGGCGCAGCTCGCGGCCTTGCCGCAGTACAGCTACGGATTGCCCATCGCCTGCGTAGAAGGCTGGAGCCAAGGAGCCCAGTGGCGCGGTGTCCGAGTCAGGGACCTGATGGCAACGGTGGGCGCACCGGCTGATGCCGAGTTGCAGATTTCCAGCATGGAGAAAGGCGGCGTCTACGGGCGGTCCTTCATGCCCGCTGCGTACAGCCAGGACGAGCAGACCTTGCTGGCGCTCGAGCTCAACGGCGAACCCCTGGACCTCGACCACGGCTATCCTGCACGGATCATCGCACCCGGACGCCCGGGCGTCTTGCAGACCAAATGGGTGCACAAAGTGGAGGTGATCTGATGCGGCTCTCCTTGGGGATTCCGTCGGCGCCCGGTAGGCGCGGGACCGTCTGGTGGGTGCGTGCAGCCCTGGGCATCCTAGGACTGGCAGCCCTCGGATACGCCCTCTTCGGATTCCTTGCCAATGTGCCGCCTGCCCAGCTGATCGGTGTGGCTGCCTGGCTTGCTGTGGCGTTGTTGGTGCACGACGGCGTGCTGGTTCCGTTGACGACGTTGGCCGGCGGCGGCTTGTCGAGGTTGACGTATGGGCTGGGCCCCGTTCAACGGGGGATCGTGCGCGGGGCCCTTCTGGTGGGGGCATTGATGACGTTGGTGGCGGCCCCGCTCATCCGCGCCCAGCAGGTGCTCCAGCCAACCGGGCCGGGCAGCGGCGCCAACAGCACCGTCCTGCAGGGAGACTATGTGCTGGCCTTGGGCGTTTTCTGGATGGTCCTGGTGGTGGCCGCAGCGACTGCTGTGGCCGCCGTCGGACTCTACGGCCGCCGTTCCAAGGTCAGGAAGACCCGGCCCTGAACCGTCCGGGTTGCCACGGTATCCAATCCCGCGCGGGCCGCGTGGACAGCGAGCGCTTTCGCGCCGGCACGGGCCCAGGGAAAGGCCGCGCTGGCACGTCCGTCTGAATCCTCCAGCACCGCCAGATAGGCCACATCGAGAAAATCGCGTGCTTCGGCCTCCGCAAGCACTTGCCCGTCCGAGGCGAGCAAAGAGGCAACACGCTCCAGGAGCACCCGGATGTTTCCGCCGATGCCGATGTTGCCATCCAATAACAGGGCCGAACCCCAACCTCGCTCGTGTGGGACGGGGTCAAAGATGGAGCCCAGGATGGCCGCACCGCCCCGGGCGGTGGCCAGCTTCACGGCGGCTGGGCTCGAATCGACACCCATGGAGGCCAGCCCCAGTTCCCGGGCGGCTTCCAGCATCCGCCCTGGGCCGCAGCCCACATCAAGAACGGGCCCGCGGAGGGCGCGAAGCAACTCGCGCTCACCTGCCGTGGCCGGGCCGGACCAGCCGAGCATGTTGAAGTGGACGGGCCCGATGGACTCCGGCAATGCCGACTCCGGACGCAGCGTCAGTCGCCCCAGGCCAAGGGGCAGGCTGCGGGCATAAGGCTCGTGGCCGCCCTGTCCAAAGAGAGCCGGTCCAAACAAGGCGAGCGGGCGGGAGTCAGGCGCAAAGGAATCGGATCGGGCACCAGGGCCGCCGCGAGCTGTCTGGATGCTCATCGCGAGGAACCCCACGCGGGCACGACGCCGGACGGCACCCCAAGCGGCATGCCCGCCTCGGGCAGTCCGACGCCAAACCGCTCCACTGCGAGGGCAAACCGGGTTCCGCTGCATTCCCGCGCGGCAGCCAGAGCATCGGCGAAGTAGTCCACGTCCCGCACGACGGGAAGCAGTCCGACCTCCAGGCCAGCGCCGGCAAGCCGGGCCAATTGCTGCGCCCCGGTCCGCGGAGTTGACATGTCCACCCCGCGGAGCAAACCGCCGTCGGGCCGGTACAGGCCCAACGCCCAGAAGCCACCGTCCGACGCCGGGCCGAACCACGCGCCGCGATGCGGTACCGGAGCGGGGGCTGCCCAGTCCGCCAGGAGCGGGGCCAATTGCTCCCCGCGTATTTGGGGCGTGTCCATGCCCAGAATCAGCAGGGGTCCGGCCGTGAGCGAACAGATGGCCGCCAGCCGCTCGTCCAGGCCACCGGAGCACTGGGCGGATACTTCAAAACCGGCTGCATCTCTTTCGTGCGGCGTGCCGTCAAAGACGAGCAAACGCCTATCCGCCGGAAGGGATCGCACTGTTTCCAGGGTCTGGCTCAGGCTGGTCTGGGCCAAGGCTGCGGCCTGCTCCGGGGTGAGCGGGGGAGTGAGGCGCGTCTTGACCTTGCCCGGGCTGCATTCTTTGGCAATGACGGCGATGGTGAGGTTCACGGCGTCGCTCCATGGGGATCAGCCGGTGCTCGATCGGCCGGCCCGTCGCCCTTCGTCGCCTGAGTCCGCTGCGATGCGGCGGCCAACTGGGTCCCCATGTCTTTGAGCGCAGTGACGGTTCCGCGGAGTGTGCCCGTTACTTTGGACTTTCCCAGCCGGGGAGCATAGTCGACCGGAACTTCGGCCACACGCCAACCGTCGCGGTGCGCTTTGAGGAACATTTCCAACGGGTAGCCGCTGCGTCGGTCCTTGAGGTCCAGGCCGAGGAGTGCGCTGCGCCGGGCAAGGCGAAGGGGGCCGAGGTCAGTTAGAGGGATCCCCGTGAGCCTGCGCAACTGCCGGCTCAGGACCATATTGGCCAAGCGGGCGTGGATCGGCCAAGCACCGCGGGCCGGACGCCTGGCACCCAACACCAGATCGGCACGGGCTGTGCGCACGAGCTCGAGCATCGGGGCCAATTGGGCGGGGTCCAGCGAACCATCGCAATCGCAAAAGCCCACAAACTCCGCCGTGGCCGCCAGCAGTCCGGCATGCGCCGCTGCGCCAAAACCGCGCCTCGGTTCGTCGACGACGGTGGCCCCCAGGCTCGCGGCCAGGGCGCCGGAGCCGTCGGTTGATCCGTTGTCCACGACGATCGCGCGGTATCCAGGCGGCAAAGCTCCCAGCACCTTGGGAAGGGCCGAACGTTCGTTGAGGCACGGTAAGACGACGTCCACGAGTGCGGCGGGTGGGCCCCCATCGTGGGCCGGTCCGTTGGGGAGGCCGGCCATTCCTCTTCGATCGCGCGAACCGCTTTGCTCTTTCTCCACCCTTTGACCGTAGAATCCGCAGGCCCGGTGCGACAGGCGGATTTCCTTACGGAACCGGGACGTTTGCCTCCTACGGCCTAGGCCTGATCCCCGCGCAGCGGTGCAATGGCGAACTCCCGCATTCCGTCCTCGAAACCACGCTTGGGGATCCAACCGAGCTCGGCCCAGGCCCGGGCCGAGCTGGCGGTGATATGACGGACGTCGCCCAGCCGGAATTCTCCTGTGACCACCGGCGCGGGCGCCCCGGCAACAGAACTCAGGACCTCCGCCACCTGCCCTACGGTGTGGACCTCCGACGCGCCGATGTTATATGCCCTCACGCAGCCCGAGGCAACCCGGCCGCCAACCAACGCGTCAACGGACAACAGATTTGCCTCCGCAACATCCCGGACATGGACGAAGCTGCGGCGCTGGCCGCCATCCTCGAATACCCGCACTGCCTCCCCACGGGCCAGCGCAGAGCGGAACACGCTGGCCACGCCCGCGTACGGGGTGTTCTTGGGCATCCGAGGGCCATAGACGTTGTGGTACCGGAGGGCAATCGCAGTGCTTCCGGTTGAGCGCGCCCACGCGGCAGCGAGGTGCTCCTGGGCCAATTTGGAGGCGGCATAGACGTTCCGCGGATCCATGGCCGCGTCTTCGGTGACCAGTGCCGGGAGCAACAACTCGCCGGTGGCGGGGTCCCGGGGGTCAAAGATTCCGTGCTCCAGATCCTCCACCCGGCGCGGGGCGGGGTGCACCGGCCTGCCTGCCGAATCGGTGTAGGCCCCCTCACCGTAAACCACCATGGAGGAAGCGAGGACCAGTTTGTCGACGCCGGCGGCTGCCATGCCTGCCAGGAGCACGGCCGTGGCCAAATCATTGTTGCGGATGTAGTCCGGTGCGTCGAAGAAGTCCACGCCGAGTCCCACTTTGGCGCTCTGGTGCACGACGACGTCGACTCCGGCGAGCGCCTGCGCCACCGCGTCCGGGTCTCCGGCGTCGCCCACCAGCACGGACACGCCAGGAATTCCCGGCGGTGGATCCGGGTGGACTGCCGGATCCAATGAATCCAGGATCCGGACTTCCCAGCCGCGTGCCATAGCGGCTTCGACTATATGGCCGCCGATGAAACCGGCTCCGCCGGTGACCAGAATCCTCACGGCGCTGTTCGTCCCAAGCCGGGGAGGAGAGGGCCGGGGAGGACAGGGCCGGCGGCTCCCATCACGGTAGCCACAGCGCCGGGCGGCATGGGCACCATCCGCCACGTTCCGCCGTCGTCCGCTGGTTCTGCGCCGCCAAGCCCCGCGGACACAGTCCGCACCGCGTCTGACAACACCGCGAGGATCCGCGGTTGCGCCGCCGCCAGGCGTCCCAGGACCAGTTCCGCCGTCACCGGCTCGGAGCCATCGTGCCCCGTGTCGGCATCAGTGATGAATGCCAATGCGGCGAAGTGCATGTTCAATTCCGCCGCGAGCATCGGTTCCGGGTACTGGGTCATGCTGATCAGCTGTGCCCCGGACTTAATCAAGGCCGCGGACTCGGCCTTGGTGGAGAATCGCGGACCATTGATGACGGCCACGGTGCCCGCCCCAGCGAAGTCTTCGCTCCGGTGCTCCAAGGCGGCGATGAGTGCCGCCCGCAGCGGGGCGCTGTAGGGCTCGGCGGCAGGCAGGTGCTGCACCCCGGTGGGCAGCGAGCCGTCGTAGAAGGTGTCCGCCCGTCCCCAGGTCTTGTCCAGGACTTGATCGGGTACGGCAAAAGTACCGGTTCCGTGGCTTGAGACCAGTCCGCCCACGGCCGCGGAGGAGATGACGGCTTCTACCCCGAGGCTCTTGAGGGCCCAGAGGTTGGCGCGGTAGTTGATCTGCTGCGGGGCAACGCTGTGCCCGCGGCCGTGCCGGCTCAAGAACGCGACCACCGGGCCGCCGTCGCGGTCACCGTCTGCGCCGGTGCCGCCGTCGTCGCCGCTGGTGCCGGCCGGCGCGGTGAGCCGGGCAATCGTGACCGGACTGGAGGGAGGCCCGAACGGCGTCGGGATGTCGAGCGTGCTGAGCAGGACGGCCCCGGGCAGCTTGTAGAGTCCGGTCCCGCCTATGATTGCAATCCGTGCGCGGTGTCCTGCTTGGTGTTCCGGGAGCGATGACATGACCCCATCATGCCAACGCCGGCCCGCGCCGTCGCGCGTGGAATCCTTACGGGTTCAGAACGCGCGCCGGGACGCCTGGACTGGATTGACTTAGCCCTCGCGGTCGATTTGCAAATAACTGAGTCCGCTCACATCGAGCCAGTACCGTGTGGGCGTCTCCACGAGGCGCAGGAGCACGCCCTCGCAGGAAGCGCAGCGCACAACGATTCCCGGAGCGTCAACGTAGACCATCGTCTCCCCGAAGACCCGAACCGCGCCGCAGTGCTTGCATCGTCCGATCGCTGCGACGATATCGAAGCGGAACAGTTCCCACAGCGGTCCTGCCACCGCGTTTCCGTCGAGATGGGCTATAGCATTGCCTGCGATTCCAGCGATGTCCTGATCCTCGAAGCCCGGATCATTGGCACCGGAAGAATCAGGGCCGTTGTTGCCACTCACCGGGTTCCTCCTGTTCCGCCGAAGCGCTCGGTCTTGATCGATCCGGCGGGATATCCCGCCTGCACGAGCCATTCCGCGACAGTTTCCACGAAGACCGTCTGGCCGCAAATGAAGACGTCCGGGGCAGGGTCCGTTGGCAAGATGTTGGCCAGCAGGGTTTCCGCCGTGAGCCGTTGCGGAGGAGTCGGCCAATCCGCGGGCGCCTTGCGTGTGTAGACGTAGTCGATGATGAGCTTGCGGGATTCCCGGGTCAAGGCTTGGAGCTCTTCCCGATAGAATCCGGATTCGGGTGATTTGAGCGAATAGAGCAGCCGGAACTGCGCAGGATTCTCCGAAACATGGTGCGCACGGATCATGGACATGAGCGGTACGACCCCGGATCCTCCGGCAATCAGCTGAACGGGGTTCGTGTCCGTTGGCTTCCAGACGAACCAGCCGCCCACTGGTCCGCGGATCTCCAACTGGTCCCCGACCGCCAGCTCCCGGACCAGATAGGGGGAGACTTCTCCGTTGGCCAATTCGTCAACGGTAATCTCCAAGGTTTCGTCCAGGCCTGCCCTGGCCACGGAATATGAGCGGACGGCCGTGTAACCGTCGTCCGCGGTGAGGCGGATGTCGATGTGCTGTCCGGCGAGGTTGCCGTTCAAGCCGTTCACCCGCAGCCCGATGGTTCGCGCGGTTTCCGTTTCGGGCATGCTGCTGACGACGTCGGCCACGCGCCATAGCGTACTCATCGGATGCACCTCATGAGTAGCGCTCCTCGCGCCATGGGTCGCCGTGGAGGTGGTAGCCGTTGGATTCCCAGAAACCAGGAACATCATCCTGCGTCAACTCGATGCCGTTGATCCACTTTGCGCTCTTCCAGAAGTACAAATGCGGCACCAGGAGACGGGCAGGTCCGCCGTGGGTGCGTTCAAGGGGCTCACCGTCGAATTCCCAGGCCACCCACGCCCGGCCGCCAAGGAGGTCCTGGAGCGGGACGTTGGTCGTGTATCCGCCGTAGGAGTGGGCCGTGGTGAACCTGCAGCTTGTTTCCACGTTCTCAAAAAGAGAATCCAGTGACACTCCCCGCCACGAGGTGCCCAGCTTGGACCAGCTGGTCACGCAGTGGATATCCGTATGGATGTCCACTTGGGGCAATCCCATGAAGGCGTCCCATGACCACGCATGGCGCTGCCCTGCCTCAGTAGTAATAAAGAATTCCCAGTCGTCTCTGCGGATCCGGGGAGCGGGGCCGGCGGTTAGGACCGGGAAGCTGCCGGTCTCGTATTGGCCCGGTGGCAAAGCGGGATTGCCGCTCTGCCGTCTTCCATGAAATCCAGAAGAGATAATGCCCACCATGTACCTCCGATGCGGAGACTCAAGCCGGCTGTGCCCGGTTCCCCCACGATAGGGCAACGGCCGGGCATGGTCCAGACACTAGGCAAAGCCTGACCGGGTGACGCCCGCTGCAGTAGCTTGGTAGGTGTCATGCTCGCCATCACGGAGCTCCGGACCCTGCTGTCCGCCCAATGGTCCACGGGAATGATCCCGCACATTGTCTTCAGCGAGAACAGCACAGACTACTTTCCCGGTTTTGATCGCTGGGGCACCGGGTCCGCGAAGGCACGCCCTTCGGGCATCGAGAGCAGCGGCATTTGCCAGCCTCCCGTCCACTCGATTGCCTTGCGGCACATCCTTGACCGGGGGAGGGAGAACGGCGGCGCCGACCGGGAAGCGGCAGAGTCCTTCCTCGACGAATCGTTCGACGGCTGGCTGGCGTGGCACCGCTGGCTTGCCACCGTGCGCGACCCGGACGCTACAGGGCTGATTGAAATCCACCATGGTTGGGAATCCGGGTTCGATAACTCTCCGCGGCGGGACGGGCCCTACGCCCGCGTCCAGCCCGGCGCCGTCCCGGCCTTCACCCGGCGTGACACCCTCCACGTCGCGGACTCCAGCGAGCGGCCCGATGACAGCGAATACACGAAGTATCTGTGGCTCGTTCAGCAGATGGCTTCCGTAGGCTACGACGACGGCGACGTGCGGAGCGTCGTCGGCTTCCGGGTGCGGGACGTATTCTTTTCCGCGATCATGGCCGCTTCCAGCGATGTCCTGGCCAACGAGTGGATCTCTACTGACACTGTCTCCGGATTTGCGCCGCTGGTGTCCGGAGGCGAAGAGTCGTTGCTCGCGGCGCAGAGGACCGCTGGGAAGCCTGAACCAGTCCTGGACAGCCGCGGCCTGCCTCGAATGGATCGGGCCGGGCTGGTAGGTGCGCACCGCTTAAGGAAGTGAACGACGCCGTCACCAACCGCCGCGCGTGGGCGTATGTCCCTTCCGGGCATCGCCGGGCATTGCCATCTCGGCCCGCAGGCCAAGGAGCCGGATCGGACGGCCCGCCTCGATTCCAGCCGCGAGATCCAACGCCCGCGCGAGGATTTCGTCCCGGTCGAAGGTCTCCGGAATCTTCCTCCCCTGGGTCGTGGTCAAGAACGGCGCATACCGGACCTTCAGGGTCAGCCCGATGACGGGCCGTCCTTCGGCCACAACATCCTCAAGGACATGCGCTGCCAGCTCCCGCACCGCGTCCTCCACCTCGGCCGGATCGGTCAGGTCGTGCTGGAAGGTGGTCTCGCGGCTATGTCCGCGGGCAACCCACGGGGTGTCGTCCACGACGCTCGTGCCGTCGCCGCGTCCGAGTTCCGCGTACCACGGACCCATCCTGGGGCCGAACTCCGGGACCAGGTCCTGGGGATTGGACGCGGCGAGTTCGGCCACTGTGTCGATGCCGAGCTTGGCCAGCCGGGCAGACACCCTGGTCCCGACGCCCCACAGTTCCTTGGCGGGCCGGCGGCCCATGACATCGAGCCAGTTCCCGGCGGTGAGCCGGAAGACGCCGGCTGGCTTGCCGAAACCGGTGGCGACCTTGGCCCGGACCAGGGTATCGCCGATGCCCACGCTGCAATGCAGCCGTGTGCGCTCCAGGACGGCGGCCTGCACCTGCCGGGCGTAGGCTTCAGGATCCTCCGTCTCGACGCCCACAAAGGCTTCATCCCAACCCAGCACCTGCACCGTGGCCCCGGGCTGCGCGCGGAGGGTAGCCATCACCGTTTCGGACGCCGCGAGATAGGCCTCCTGATCGACGGGCAGGATCACGGCGTCGGGCACTTTCCGGGCCGCAATGCGCAAGGGCATGCCGGAACCCACGCCAAACGCCCTGGCCTCGTAGGACGCGGTCGACACAACGGCCCGTTCCGTGGGGTCGCCCCGACCGCCGACAATGATCGGCTTGCCCGCAAGTTCCGGCCGTCGGAGCACTTCGACCGCTGCGATGAACTGGTCGAGATCAACGTGCAGCACCCACGGGATTCCGCCCACGCCACCAGCTGTCATGGCTGCGTGCGCTCCGCCTCGATGTCGATGCCCGTCACCACATCTCCGGCGCGCTCGTAGACGAGCCAGATTGCGCCCTTCGGGAAGGCCTGAGGCGGCTGCGTGACCGTGAAGGCGGCTGGAACGGTACCGTCCCGGAAGATCTTCTTGCCTGTACCGAAAGTCACCGGGTACAGCCAGAGATTCAGCCGGTCAACGAGGTTCTCGGTGAGGAGGGACTGGAAGAGGTCGCCGCTGCCGATGACGTGGGTCTCGGCGTGCCGTTCGCGGATTTCGCGGGCCTCGGAGGCGACATCCGTCAGCACCGTGGTCCCGGCCCAAGCGGGGTCGCTCAGGGTATGTGATGCGACATATTTCGGCACAGCGTTGAACCGGGCAGCAATCGGGTCATCGGCCGGTGCGGTGGGCCAGAAACCGGCGAAAATGTCGTACGTCTTCCGGCCGAGGAGAAGCGCGTCGAGGCGTTCGATTCCCGCGGTGATCGCCTTACCGGATTCCTTGTCGAAGTATGGTGCCTGCCAGCCGCCGAACTCGAAGCCGCCCTCGCGATCCTCGTCGGGCCCGCCGGGCGCCTGGTAAACCCCGTCAAGGGTGCTGAACAGGTCGACCACGATGATTCCCACACGCCCATTTTTCGGCGGGCGCGGCCGAGTTGGCAAGAGCCTGTGCAAAAGCTAGCTATTCGCCGTGTCCAGCTCGTCGAACAGGCGCGACAGGCAGTCGACATAGTTGGTCATTGCGTCCGCGAAAGTGAGAAGCCTGGGTCCGCCTTCGGTGCCGGGCTCTGCCCTTTCGTTGCCTGCTTCGTCGGTGTGGCAGAGGAGGGGTTCGCAACTGGTTCCCTTCGCGGTCAGCCGTGCGATTCCCCAAGGATGGCTGGGGTCCGTGACTGCGATTCCCGCCGCGTCGAAGGTGTCGCGGAGGACATATCGTGTGACTGTCCTCCATGACTGGAGGAACTGTGGCTGCAACTGTTCGATGAGTTCGTCGTTGTTGCTTTCGTAAGCGCGCCCCAGGTCCATGGAAAGCTCGTCCCATTCCCGGGCGTCGCGGACCATGAGGTGTCCGGCCCGGAGACGGGCAATCGTTTCGTTCAACGTCATGGTCTGTCCCCAAACTTCCTGTCGTGTCTGTTCCCGCCTGTGAAAGCAGGTCATCAACGGAGAGAACGGACGGGAACCCCGCATGATTCCCGCGGGCGGTGGGCCGCTTGGACGTTCATCTGAAGTTGCTCGTGCCCGCGGACCCTTGAACGTCCGGTCGCTCGAGGGCTAGCATTGCGGCCACCGGACCCGGCTGTCCTTGGCCGAGAGGCCGGGCGGACACTGACATCGGTCGACTTCGGGGAGACGGTCATGGGCGAGACAACTGCGGACGCGTCATCAGCGGACCTTATGGTCGACCTGATCATATCCCTGGACGGATATGCATCTGCCGAGGGATGGCCCGGCTGGTGGGGTCTGGAGGGGCCGGAATATCTGGCATGGCTCGCTGAAGAGGGGGAGAAGGGCTACACCTTCCTTCTCGGGGCGAACACCTACCGGCTGATGTCCAGGATGTCGGAGGAGGCCGAGGCCCAAGGCCCGGGATTCTCGGAGGATGAGGGGGCCGCCCTGACCGGCCTTGCTGCGGTACCGAAGGTCGTTTTCTCCTCCACGCTGCAGGATCCCCTCACGTGGCCGAACTCGGAACTCGTCACCGGGGACGCGGTCCGGGCCGTGGCGGGGATGAAGCGGACCCGGACCGCGCCTTTAAGCACTCTCGGAAGCCTGAGCCTGTGCCGGTCGTTGCTGACCGCTGGACTCGTGGACAGGTTCCGGGTGGTCGTTTTCCCGGTCATTACGGGCAGCACCGGTCGGGAGCGGATCTACGACGGCTATCCCGACGTCAAGCTCGAGATGGTGGAAAGCAGGACCTTCGATGGCCGGCTCCAGCTGCTCGAATACTTCCCCACCGTCCTCAGCGGTCCGCCGGGCAGCGGTCCGGCGTGAGCCAATCCGAAGGGAATCGGTCATGAACTCGACGATGTTGGTAACGGGCGGCACCGGCACCCTCGGGCGGCTCGTGGTTTCGCGGCTTCGGGACCGGGGCCATGCCGCACGCGTGGCAGGCCGTCGTGCCCCTCCACCGGAGCAGGACATCGAATTCGTTAAGTGTGACGTCGACACCGGCGAGGGAGTCGAAGCCGCCTTGAGCGGTGTCCGGACGGTGGTGCATTGCGCGGGCGCGCAAAAGGGCGACGGCGACAAGGCCCGCCGCCTGGTCGCCGTGGCTTCCCGCGCGGTCGCGGACCAGCTCGTTGAGCTCGCGCTCGGTGAGCCTGCAGGTCTGGTACCCGATTTCGCCGGGCCGGCCTTCTACCCCGATGGGTGGCCTCATCCGCTCCTACCTCGCCGCGGCCGGTCAGAGACGCCTTCTCGTCCCGCTTCATATGCCGGGGAGTGCCGCCAAGGCAATACGGGAAGGGGCGAACCTTTCCGAGGACAGGTCAGTCGGCCGGAGGACCTGGGAGGAGTTTCTCACCGAGCATGTGTCCAGAGCTGTCCGCAGGTGACGCGGCCGGGGTGAGCTCAACTTTCCATGCCGTCCACGGCCGGCGGGTGCAAGGCGGCATGCCTGGCCCGCGCCGCCGGCTCAATGGAGTCCACGGCATAGGGTTTGGTGGCCGAGCGCTGCAGAGGAAGACGCAAGCGCACCTGATAAGCGCCGCTCCGGAACTTGGCGCGCGGATCCATCTGGATAACCAGGAGCGGCTCTTGCCGTGAGGCGTCCACCCGCAGCAGCATTCCGTGCCGGAGTCCATCGACGAGCAGCGGGGTGGCCGGCTCAACCGCGGTCTGCTTGAGGAGATGCTGATATTTCGGCCCGGCCGCCAGGAACAGAATGCCGTGGGAGAAGCCGACGACTCGCAACGGGATTACTGTGTCGGGCTGCCGGGTGGGCCTGGGGTGCCTTTCGTGTTCCCCGGTTAAGGGTTCAGTGACCGTCTTCAACGAGAGATCGCATTCCCGGCACTTGGTGCGCGTTCCCACGTCGGCCAGAAGGGTCACAAGAAGTCCCCTAGGGGCCTTGCTCCACTTGTCGGCCACAACGTGGCACCACGCCGGGTGGTACTCCTTGCCGTTCTTCATCACGTAGACCTGGTCTTCGCCGAGGAGGGGCTTACCCTCGCGCCGCGCGGCCGGCTCGACAGGTTTGAGGGCGCCGAGGCCTTTGGCATCTGCGCGGACCGCGTCCCCACCCTTCAGGTACGTGCGGATCCATGGAGAGAGTGGTCGTTTTGGGCTAGGAATTGCGGGGCCTTCCTCTGCGGAGGGAGTGGTCCTTCCCTCAGTTCCCCCCGTACCTAGCTTGATGGCTTTTCACGGAAGTCGCCACTCCGCCTACCGTAGCTCCGTCACAAGATTCCGTCCTTGACTTTTCCCTTAGGGGAAGGTGCGAAGGTGGGAAGCAGGGGCGCTGCCAGTCGCGTTGACATCGGAATGAATGGGATGGGGAGTAACCCGGCATCACAATTCGGGCCATTCAAGAAGGGGAAAGCATGGCAAAAAACAAGGAGGTCACTGACGCGTCCTTCGACGCTGAAGTGCTGAAGTCAGCCAAACCCGTCGTCGTGGAATTCTGGGCGGATTGGTCTGGACCCTGCACCAGGCTTGCCCCGGTTCTGGAACAGCTCGCGGTCGAATACGCCGACAAAATCGACGTTGTGAAAGTCAACGTCGATAAGAATCCGGAAACCGCTGCTGCCTTCAGGATCAGCTCTATTCCGTCCGTGTTCTTGTTCAAGGACGGCGAACGGAGAATCTCCGTGATCGGCGTCGGCGCGAAGCGGTACTTCGAAGTGGAATTCGCTGAATACTTGCGCTAGTCCTGCTTCACCCCATGAGCGCCTTCCCCTACAGTGGGAGTCAATGGGGGAAGACGGGGTACATGGTGCGAATCGGTGAAGCCGCCCAGGCGGCGGGGATGACGAGCAAGGCCTTGAGGTTCTATGAAGAGCATGGGCTGCTGCCGGCTGCAAAACGGAGCGCCAACGGATATCGCGATTACACAAGTGAAACCATCGGCAGGCTCGACTTCATTCGCCGCGGGCGCGCCGCTGGACTGGCCCTTGCACAGATCCGCGAAATCCTGGCCCTTCGCGATGCGGGCCGCGCCCCTTGCACCCATGTGCGCGACCTTCTGGCCGGTCAATTGGCAGACCTCGACGCGCAGATCGCAGAACTCGTCGCGCTGAGAGCCGCCGTCGCCGACTACCACGCTATCGCGGCTGCCGCGGACCCGGAGGCGTGCGACGCCGAGCGGATCTGCAGCTACATCTGAAGGCTGCCTCAGCAGCGGCAGTCCCTATGAGCGGGAGGCTTTGCGCATGGCAACTCGATTAAGCCTAGGAATCACCGCCGCGGCGGCCACGTTGGCGGTGCTGGGCGGATGTGCGTCGCCTGCAACGCCGCAAACCAACGTTCCGGGAAGTCCGACAACATCCGCTGCCCCGGGTATACCTTTCGCTCTGTTCACGCACTGTGGTATCTACGAGGCGCAGGTGCAGGGCTCATTCTTTATTGCAGACGAACCGCTGGACGACGGTCACGGCAATCCTCCGGCAGGCTGGGGCAACCCCTACCAGCCGGGCATCATGACTGTCGAGGGACAAAGGGCGGTCTTCCATGACGACGGCGGCCATACGGTGACCTTCCACGAACGTGCTGGTGCCACGGGCTTTCTGAGAACCTGTTCTTAAGGTGAGCGACGTGAAGCGATGTGTCGTGGCCCTGCTGGCCACGGTCCTCTGGTTGTCCGGGTGCGCCGGCCCGGGCGGTCCGGACGCGGGCCACACCGGAGTTGTCACCGGTGTTGTGCTGACGGCCCCGGTGTGCCCCGTTGAGCGCGTCGGTCACGAGTGTCCGCCGCGCCCCGTGGCCGGGGCCGCGGTTGTCGCCCTGGACGGAGAAGCTGTCCGGGGCTCGACGCGGACCGATGGAACCGGAGCCTTCCAACTCACACTGCCTGACGGCAGTTACGTCATCAAAGCGAGCAACGTCGGCGGTTACGTTTCGACTGCGACCGAGCCGGTAGTCATCTCGGAGACCCCCGTTCACATCACGCTGGTTGTTGACAGCGGGATTCGCTAAGCCAGTTAATCGGCGGACGGTCGTTTTCGTTGTTGTTTCGTCGCCGCCCGGTGTTCCTTTGTGACCCGGTGCCGGCGCTTCGAGCTCCGGGTTGGTTTGCTCGCCCGGCGGGCAGCAGGCTCGGGAGCAAGCCCCTCCGCCACGAGGCGGGAGAGCTTGGCCAGGGCAATCTCACGATTGCGCAATTGCGACCGCTGCTCGGAGGCGGTCACGGTGATCACCCCGGCGATGAGGCGTGGTCCAAGACGCGTGACGAGCTGCTGCCGTTGGTCATCGGAAAGCGCCGCGGAGCCGGCGACATCCCATGACAGTTCGACGCGGCTGTCCGAGGTGTTGACGTGTTGACCGCCTGGCCCTGACGAGCGGGAGAACCGCCAGCCAAGCTCCGACATCGGAATCGTGAGCGCGGGCGACACTTCGAGATCCATGCCGTAAGCGTTTCACGATATTGGCGGGAACAAATCCCCGCCGCGTATCTCTCAGCTCCCGGATGCCTTCGCTGCTTTGATCGCGGCCTTGGCAGCCTGTTTGTTGGCGCGGACTCTTCTCAGCGACTCCGGATCCACGATGTCGGCGACAGAAAGAAATGCGTTCTCCTGGCCGTAGGCGCCCGCAGCCTCACGCCAACCTGGCGCTTGGAGTCCGCGCTGCTTGCCGAGCAGTGCCAGAAAGATCTTTGCCTTTTGCTCTCCGAAGCCGGGCAACCCTTTCAACCTGCTGAGCACTTCCTGGCCGTCAGGCTCGTCCCGGGTCCAGATGGCGGTTGCGTCTCCGTTCCAATCGCGCTGAACAACTGCGGCTAGATCCTGGACGCGGCTGGCCATCGAGCCTGGGAAACGGTGGACGGACGGCCGTTCCTTGAAGACGTCGACGAAGCCATCCGGGTCATATTCGGCGATTGTGGCAGGGGACACGGATCCGATGCGCGTCCGGATCTTTTCGGGTCCGGCGAACGCCGACTCCATGGTCACCTGTTGGTCCAGCAACATGCCGATGAGAAGTGCGAACGCGTCATCGCTGAGCAATTGGTCGGCGGCGGGGTCGCCAGTAATGTGCAGTTCCATGCGCCCATCCTCCCACCTGCTTCGAATCGCGTCATGGTGGCGTGCTCACGAGCCCGATTCGGTCTTTGCCAGCGGGCTCGCCGGCAATTCGCGTCGTTCGAGTGTCTGCCCGAAGGGAACGTCCCGGCTGATGGCGACGGTGTACCTGGTGAACCCATGCTGCGTGACGAGGATGCCGTGACGGCTCTCCTTGACGGCATGTTCGCGGGCGATTTCGACGGCGGTGTTCAGGTCGTTTTCGATGGTGTCGGGGTCGTGGGCGGTGACTTCCAGGACGACGTCCGAGTGGCGTTTGATCATTGTGGTCTCTTTCTCGGCGGAAGTACCGGGGCTCTCGGCGCTCGCGGGCTTCCAGGGCCGGGCGCACCCGGCGAGGCGGAAAGCGGTGGTTCGAGAGGGGTTGCCCGGCATTCTGTGATGGGGCGGTTGACGGCCGTAGAGTCCGGCGGGCTTGATCGGCGGAAGCATCTTCCTGCGGATCTGTAGCTAGTGTGGATGATCGGCGGCCCGGGCACAAGGTGAAATGCCGAAAAGTCTGGCGTGTCGGCAAAATCCCGTGGTCGCACCATCGGTGGACCACCTCACGTGTCAGCGGGTGCCTGACGTTCCTAGGATCAGGAGGGCCATGCGCAGGAGCCGGCTTCTGCCCTAGTGTCGATGTGAGACCACCAAGCCGTATCGAGGGAGTACTGATGAGAATTGCAGTGACGGGTGGAAGCGGAAAACTGGGCCGGCACGTGGTGCGCCGGCTTAGCGGGGACGGGCATCAGGTGTTGAACCTGGACCGTGCGGGCGAAAGGAGCCCGGGTCTGGCGATCGTCGACCTGCGTGACTATGGCCAAGTGCTGGATGTGTTCCTGGGGCTGGACGACCGGCACAGCGGCTTCGATGCCGTGGTGCATCTCGGGGCCATTCCAGCACCCGGCATTATCCCGGATGCGGCGACGTTCGAGAACAACATGCTCTCCACGTACAACGTGTTCCAGGCGGCCCGCCGGGCCGGCATCAAGAAGGTCGTCTACGCCTCAAGTGAGACGGTGCTGGGCCTGCCGTTCGATGTCGACCCTCCCTACATTCCGGTGGATGAGGAATACCCGGCGCGGCCCGAAAGCACCTATTCGCTGGTGAAGCATTTGGAAGAGCAGATGGCCATCGAGTTGACTCGCTGGGACCCTGAGCTCAGCATCGTGGGACTCCGGTTCTCCAATGTCATGGACGTGGAAGACTACGAACGGTTTCCATCCTTCGACTCCGACGCCACGCTGCGTAAGTGGAACCTGTGGGGTTACATCGACGGCCGGGACGGCGCGCAGGCCGTGGCGCGGGCCCTTGAGAACGGCAAGCCGGGGTTCGAAGCATTCATCATCGCCAACGCGGACACCGTCATGCGCCGGTCGAGTGCGAGCCTGGCTGCGGAGGTATTCCCCGGCGTCAAGGTGATCAAGGAACTGGGAGAGCACGAGACCATGCTGTCCATCGACAAGGCCAGGCGACTGCTGGGCTTCGAGCCCGAACACACCTGGCGCACCTACCATTCGAACCGCACCACCCCCGTCGAGGATTGAGGAACATGATGCAATACCGCACTTTGGGCAACAGCGGCGCCGTGGTGTCGAACTACGCGCTGGGAACCATGACATTCGGGGCCGAGGCCACCGAGGAAACGTCCCGCGACATCCTGGATAGCTACGTTGCGGCCGGTGGCAACTTCATCGACACCGCAGACGTCTACAGCGCCGGAGTATCGGAGGAGATCATCGGCCGCTGGCTGGCCGAACGGCCCGATGCGCGGGACCGCGTGGTGCTGGCCACCAAGGGCCGCTTCCCCATGGGGACGGCCCCGAACGACGTCGGCACCTCCCGACGCCACCTCACGCGGGCGTTGGACGACTCGCTGCGCCGTCTGGGCGTGGAGCAGATCGACCTCTACCAAATGCACGCATGGGACCCGATTACGCCATTGGAGGAGACCCTGCGCTTCCTGCACGACTCCGTCAGCAGCGGCAAGATCGCCTACTACGGTTTTTCCAACTTCCTGGGGTGGCAGTTGACCAAGGCCGTGCACGTGGCCAAAGCCTTTGGCTGGAGCGCGCCGGTGACGTTGCAGCCCCAGTACAGCCTGCTGGTCCGTGAAATCGAATCGGAAATCGTTCCGGCTTCCCTGGATGCCGGCATCGGGCTGTTGCCGTGGTCTCCCTTGGGCGGAGGCTGGCTCTCCGGCAAGTACAAGCGCGACGTGCCGCCTACCGGAGCCACCCGCCTCGGTGAAAACCCGGAACGCGGCATGGAAGCATGGCAGGCACGCAACGATGACCCCCGCACCTGGGACGTCATCGGGACAGTGGAAAAGATCGCGGCAGATCATGGCGTCAGTGATTCCCAAGTTGCACTGGCATGGTTGGCGGACCGGCCTGCCGTGACCTCCGTGATCCTCGGCGCCCGAACCACGGAACAGTTGGCGGACAACCTGGCGGCGGCTGACCTGGAACTCAGCCCTGAGGAAACCAGCCGGCTCACGGAGGCCAGCCAACCGCGCGTCGGCGTCTATCCGTACGGTCCGATGGCGCAGAACCAGCGCAGCCGGAAGATCGAGGGCGGCCGGTAACGCCGAGCCCGGGTTCGACGCCTGTCCGGCCTCGCAGCCGATTGCCCGCGAGGCAGGACAGGCGTTGAATGTGCCTTATGGTCGATTGGGTTCTGATCTCCAACCTCGGCACCGCCCTCGGTACGACGGTTCTCGCCGTCGCGACGTTCATCTCCACGAGATCGGCCAACCGATCCGCGCGGCTGGCCGAGCGTGCCCTGCTGAACGGATTGCGCCCGATCCTGCTGCCCTCCAACTGGTCTGACGCGCCGCAGAAAGTGCGGTTCATGGAAGGCAAGTGGATGGTGGTGCGCGGTGGCCACGCCACGCTGGAGATCAGCAGCAACGCCGTGTACCTGTTGATGTCTGTGCGCAATGCCGGTGCAGGAGTGGCGGTCCTGCATGGTTGGCACCTGCCACCGGACGCCAGGGCTCCGCTGGCGCCTGTCGAAGAGTTCCACCGGCTGACCCGGGACATCTACGTGCCTGCCAACGACGCCGGATTCTGCCAGGTTGCGATCCGGGACCCTGAGTCGGCCGACTTCCGCAACGCCACCGCGGGAGCAGCCGGAGAAGGCTTCACGGTCGATGTCCTCTACGGAGACGCCGAAGGCTCGCAGCGCGTTGTGTCCCGCTTCTTCATCACGCCCGGACCCGGCGGAGCGGGCCACGACGACGACGTCGACTGGCTGCTGATGGTCTCGCGCCACTGGAACCTGGACTTGCCAGCGCCGCGCGGCTGAACCCGGGTACGGCGCCGGCCGCGTTCCTAGCCGGCTTCGCTTTGGATCCGGTCCTTCACGCTTTGGGGCATGGTTGAGCACGCGTCGTTGTCGGAGCGCTGGCCGGCATGGCTGTCGGCAGTGTCTGTGATGCCGATCGTTCCAACGGCCGCTTGCCATCCGCCCAGGCCATCGAGTTGCCGGGGGACCCAGACGTTCGCGGCGCCGTTCACAAGGTTCCACACGGCAGGGTTGACGCCTGTGCCAAGGTAGATGCCTCCGTTGGGATCCCGCCTGACCAGATCCGGCAGCGGAAGGACGCCCATCAGCTGGGCCGACTGGTAATCGGACATGTTCCACGGTGGTGTTCCGAAGTAGTACCAGCTTGCGGCGCAGACCCCGTACAGATGGGGACCGAACTGGGCATAGTTCAGGTAGAGCTCCAAGGTGCGCTGAGGGCTCAACGTGTAGCTGAACTGAGTTGCCAGGACGGCTTCAATTCCCTTGCGGACGGCATTCTGGTCGTCCCAAAGGAAAATGTTCTTGACCAACTGCTGGGGGATGGTGGAACCGCTGGGGTCCGGCTTTCCCTGGAAGTACGCCTGCGCCCTCGCCTGGAGGTCTCCGACGTCGAAGGCTCCGCTGCGCGTGCCGAGCTGTTCGTCCTCATGGGCGATGGTCGCCGCCAGCAAGTGCCGGCTCATGTGGTTGATCGAGACGAACTGGTAGACGTTGGGTTCACCCGCTTCCAGCATGTAGGCGGTGCGCGGTGGGGTCACGCCCATGCTGAACATGAAAGCGACGATTTGGACCAGAACAAGCGGGGCGATCAGCGCCAAGAGGAGCTTGCGGCGCCACTTCCCTTTGGATCGTTTGGCCTTCTTGCCATCCGGGGGTACGGGCGGCTGGGCCCGATCCGGCTCTTGCGGCTCCAGCGGGACAGGCACCGGGGAGGTGATGACTTTGGCCCGGGCAGAATAAGGGCGGCCCGCTGAAGGAGGTCTTCCTGGCTGCGGACGCCGAGGCGGGGTCGGTGGTGTTGGAGTGTCCATCGGTCTGCCTTTGCTTCTCGTCCCGCGCGGTTACCCCTGGAAGGGGGGAGAGGATGGCACGAGAGTCTACCGGGCCTTGCTGATTGTTCCGTCCAGCTAAGTTGGCCGGAACCCGGTCCTTAGCGTGCAGGAGAAGATTGTAAGTACACTTACCGAAGTCATCACGAGCGAATATCGGAGCGGCAATGACTTCTGCACGGACCTTTGAATCGATCGTCATTATTTTTAATCCCAACAGCACGGGGGATGCACGCAGGCTGGCTGAGGGTCTCCACAACGAGCTGGAGAATCTTCTCAGCTACACCGCGGACATCAGGCTCCAGCCAACCGCCCATGCTGGCCATGCCGTCGAGCTGGCGCGCGACGCTGTGAGCGGTGGCGGGGATGTGTTGGTGGTTTCCGTCAGTGGTGACGGCGGCTACAACGAGGTTGTCAACGGCGTAATGCAAGGAGGCAACCCCAAGGCGGTGTGCGCGGTGCTGGGGGCGGGCAATGCCAATGATCACAGGCGGAGCACGGGCACCCAGCCGCTCGGGGAGGCGATCGCCGCGGGCAGGGTGCGGAGCATCGATTTGCTGCGCGTGCACACGGGAAAGGGGTCGGGCTCGCCGGGGGAGTACGCGCACTCGTATGTCGGCTTCGGGCTGACCCCGGTAATGGCGATTGACCTGGAAAAGGGCGGCAAGGGCGCCCTGAAGGAAATGGTCTCCGTGATCCGGACCTTCTCGAAGTTCGAGCCTTTCGAAATACGCCTGGCCGACGGCAAGCGCCGCCGTTTGGACAGCCTCGTGCTCGCCAACATTCCTGAGATGGCCAAGTATGCCACGCTCAGCGACGCCGACGACAAGCTCGCTGACGGAAAATTCGAAGTGGTCCTCTTTGCCCACAAGCCAAAGTGGCGGGTCCTCTTGACGGCGCTGCGGGCGGCTACCAAGGGGCTGGGGGACCAGCCCAGCGTGAGCAGCTACTCGTTCACCACCCTCAAGCCCCTGAGCTACCAGATCGACGGTGAAGTGAAATCCGTTGACGCGGACCTGCCGGTCAGGATTGAGTGCGCACCGGCGGCCCTCTCCACCCTGGGATAGGAGGGCGCGGGGCCTTGCCTGCCAGTAAGCATGCTGATTGACTCAGAGGCGAAGCGCCGAACTGGCGCTCGTCTTCGTTGCAAAGGAGATGCACCATGGGACTTCTCGCTTTTCTTCTGCTCGGCCTGATTGCGGGCGCCATCGCAAAGGCCATTCTTCCTGGACGGCAAGGCGGCGGCTTGCTGCTCACCCTCCTTCTAGGAGTTGTCGGGGCGTTTCTTGGTGGTTGGATCGGTTCCCTCGTCTTCGGTGGTGGACTGGGAGACTTCTTCGATCTGAGGACCTGGCTGCTGTCCATCCTGGGGGCCGTCATCGTGCTGCTGATCTTCGGCCTATTCAGAGGACGTCGAAGCAGGGTCTAGACGTGGATGGCCCGCAGATGGTCAGGCCTTCGCCGGCACAGGATCGTTCGGGTGTGGATTCAGTGGCGTGATCTCTACGGTCATCCACACGTGCAACGGGAGCGAGGCAAGGATTTCCTTGAGATCGGCTTCAGTGTCGGCGCTCCAGAGGCCGACAGTACGCCACTCGCCCGGCTCTGTGGGCGGCCGCCACAATCGCAGGAGGTGGCCCATCTGCGCGAGTTCGGCAGCGCGGATAGCCTCGCGATCCTTGGTGGAGTCGACCGTCGATTCCGGCGTTCCATGCGGGACGTTCGTGGTGAGGGTGGTGAGGAATTCCATCGGACTGATTTCTTTTTTGTTGTGTGATTGTTGGCCTGCGGGCGGGTGCCCTTTCTCTGAGTCAACCCGAGTACACGTCTGCGGTCCACGACTTGTATCCGAGCACTGGTAGGCCCCGCCTCCCAGCCGTCATTCCGGCGTACAATCAACCCGTGGAACTCCGGCAGCTCACCTACTTTGTCGCTGTCGCCGAGGAGCTGCATTTCGGTCGAGCCGCAGAGCGGCTCCACATTGCCGGCCCGTCGCTGTCCCAGCAGATCATCAACCTTGAGCGCGAGCTCGGGACTCAGCTCCTCATCCGTGATCGCAGGCATGTCGAGTTGACGCCCGCCGGCAGCGAGTTCCTGACTGACGCCCGCGAGGTGTTGGCCGCTGCCTCGCGAGCGTTCGATCGGGCTCGCAACGGAGACCGACAGTTGCCGCTGCGGCTGGGCTATGTCAGTTGGCTTCCCCCGGGGATCGCGACAATGCCCACCCTTCGGATCCGTATCGACGAGTGGGTCCTGCCATCCCATACCCAAGCGGCGCGGGTGGCCGAAGGCAGCCTCGACCTCGCCATCGCGTGGATTGAGAATGCCGACGTCGTGCGGCAGAACCTGGTGGCCGAGCTCCTAATGTACGAGCGACTGCAGGCGGTCATGCCAGGCGCCCACCACGCGACCCGTCACGACAGCGTGCCAGCAGCCGAGCTCACGGTTCTCGTCGATGTTGACGAAGCGTCCTGGGACTCGTGGAACCGCTATGCGTTGGCCTTCGCGAAGGCCAGCGGGGCGTCCGTCACACACATCGACGACGGTGGCATTACCGGACCGGCATTCTTCGAACATGTGGCCCGCTTGAGGCGGCCAGTGCTGCAATCGCCTAAACGCCATGCGGCGCCGATGCCACCCACCTTGACCCGCCGGCCCGTCACGTCCCCGGTGCCGCTGTGGGCATGGGACTTGCTGCATCGCGCGGATGACACACGGCCTATCGTCACGGGCGCGATCCGAACATTGATCGACGGTGCATCGGCGGCTGGGTGGCGAATCCCCCCGACCGAAACCCACTGGCCCCCAACCACTGAAAAGCAAGCGTGAAACGTTTCGCACACCTAGGTCAAGGGAACTGAGGCAGCCATCGGAGCCTAGTAATCGACGAGCCGCCGCCGGAGGGACACCGTCCCCAAGACGAGTCCGACTGCGGCCGTAGCCAGCAGTACCGCCAGGTCGCGGCCGAGGTTGTCGGTCGATTGGTAGAAGATCGCGGCCTCCAAGGCATCCACGCCATAAAACGTTGGTGTGAAATGCGCTATGGCCTGGATCCAATCCGGCAGGAAGGCTGCAACACTGATTCCTCCGCTGAGGAAAAACAGGTAGATGGAGAGGTTGATGCCTGCCCCGGCAACGGCTGAAAAGCGTCGCAGCGCGCCTCCCAAAGCGGTCCCAAGCCCCGCGGCCGCCAGCGCGATCAATCCGATCGCGGCCAGAGCCGGCAACCAATACCAGCCGGCAGGCCGGAGCACCCCAAAGGCGAACGACAAGGCCAGCACCACCGCCGCCACGAGCATTGTCGTCACCCAGCACGCCAGGATTTTGCCGGCAATCAGTGTCCCGCGGCCAATCGGCGAGAGCAACAGCGCCTTGATGGTCAGGTCTTCGAATTCGCGGGCCGCGGCCAACCCGCCGTTGACGATCCCCATGATCGTGAGAAGGAGCACGAGGATCGGCACGAGCTGGAACTGGACCAGGTCGACGTCGTGCGGCCTCAGGTCCGATTCGGACACGCCGACCATGATCGGAGTGTCCGGCTGGCCGGCATAAAAATTCGTAATAGCGGCTGGCACTGAACGGCGCAGATCGTTGGTGAAGTCGAGGTTCAGGTTGTTGATCTGCACGCTGACGGGGTCGGGCCGCCGGGCCCGGTAGTCGTCGTCGAACGTGGCGGGCACGGTAATGACCGCCGCAACCTGAAGGGTGTCCAGCAGCTCGGTGGCCTCAGAGGGAGTTGCCCGCTGGACGCGGAAGGCGTCCGAGTTCTCAAGGATCGAGACGAGTCTCTGCGCTTGCGGCCCGTTATCCTCGACCACCAGGGCGACCGGGTTCCGGCCGACCGCGCCGGCAACTACGAAGATGATCAGCAGGAACGCGACGGGCGGCAGCAGGCTGGCCAGAATCGCCGACGGCGTGCGAAACCAGGTCAGGATGTCTTTCGCCGCGATAGCGAGCACGGCACGCCCGGACGCCATCAGTGCCTCGCCCCCCGCCGGCTGAACACGAAGGCCGCGAACCCTACGGCCACCACGGTGAAGCCCGCCAGCACGATCGCGTCCACAGTCAGGCCCTGCGGAGCCGTCTGGTAGCCGTGGAAGGCGTGCTGGAAAGCGGCGATGGCATACGTGAGGGGCGATATCGCGGCGATCCCGCCCGGGATGGCACCCAGCCAGTTCGCCGGCCCGAACGGTCCACTCAAGAAAAACAGGGGAAGAACGGCCGCGATGGACAAGGGGATTGCCTGCTGCCTCCGGCGGACCAGCGTCCCGACGAGGACGCCGAGGGCGAGGAACGCCGCCAGTATCAGGAGTCCGAAGCCCAATACTTCGAGGGGATGGAGCGGATTGACTCCGATAAACAGGACCACGACGGCGAGTAGCAGCAGCGCGGACGCCGCCGCGAGGACCGCGGCTCCCAGTACCTTGCCTACCCCGATGGTCAAACGGCTCACAGGCGCCAGTGCGAGTTCCTTGATGGTCCCGAGCTCGTAGTCCCTCGCGGTATTGACGCTGCCTTGTAGTTGGGACGCGAGCATCAAGCCGGCAACCATGATGCTCACGGCGAGGTACGGAATGTAGCCGGTGTCCTGGGCGTGGACGTCGGATTCGCGGGCGGTCACTACTACTTGGTCCGGGAAGGCGTCCGCGTAGAAGGACGTGATGGACAGCGGCACGGCCCGGCGGATGTCGTTGGTGAAGTCGACGTTCAAGTTGTTGACTTCCACGGGAATCTCGATCCGCGCT
Source organism: Arthrobacter sp. FW306-1B-F12A (assembly GCF_058781865.1). Classification (NCBI taxonomy): domain Bacteria; kingdom Bacillati; phylum Actinomycetota; class Actinomycetes; order Micrococcales; family Micrococcaceae; genus Arthrobacter; species Arthrobacter sp. FW306-1B-F12A. The sequence continues at coordinate 12,386 of NZ_JBYSXD010000022.1, read as the reverse complement.
CGGGCGGCAAGTGCGGCGTCGAACTCTTGCGGCACGGTGACGACGGCGACGATGCTGCCGGAGTGGATCTCGCTCTCCGCTTCGGTCGGGGTTGCGGTGTGGATGATGAACGAATGCGAGCCGTCCATGGCCTGGACGAAGCGTTGCGCGAGCGGTCCGTGGTCGTTCATCACGACGGCGATCGGTGCCTGGCCCCCGCTGATCGCAAAGAGGAGGAAGAGCAGCAGGAAGTTGATCGGGATGAGGACGCCGATGATCGCGAAGAGCGGCTCCCGGAGGGTGAGGCGGATGTCCGTCGCCGCCACGGCCCGTATCACGCGGAGGTCATGGCGGAGGCTCATTCCCGGAGCTCCTTGCCTGTCAGGCTGAGGAAAACCTCGTCGAGGCTCGGCTCGCGGCTCTGGATCTCCTCAAGGCTCGTGGAATCGACGACGGCGGTCACCACCCTGCCGGTGACATCGGAACCGCCTTCCACAGTGACCTTCAGCGAGCCGTCGGATGTAACTGCCGAGACGACGCCGGGGAGCGCGAGGACCTTTTGAACGATGTCTTCCCCAGGCGCCGGATGGGTGCGCATTTCGACCACCGTGTCACCGAAGCTGCGCCGCAGCTTCGACGGCGAATCGAGCGCCACGAGCCGTCCGCGGTCGATGATGGCCAGGCGATCGCACAGGGCGTTCGCTTCCTCAAGGTAGTTGCTGGTGATGAGGACCGTGGTACCGCGGTCCTTAAGTTCGAGGATCCGGTCCCAGAGGGCATGCCTGCTCTGTACATCGACGCCGAGGGTCGGTTCGTCGAAGTAGAGCAATTCCGGTTCGTGGAGCATGGCCCGGACCAATGCCAGCCTTCGCTTCATGCCGCCGGAGAACGTGGCGACGCGGCTCTTCCGGCGCTCCTCCAATTGCGCCAACTCGAGGAGCGCGGTGATCTTCCGCTCGAGACCATGCCTGGGCACGTCGAAGAGATCGGCGTGGAACCGCAGGTTGGCCTCGGCCGTGAGTTCCTCGTACAGGGCGTTCTCCTGCGGTACGGTCCCGAGCGAGCGCCGGATCTGGCGTGGATCCTTCAGCAGATCGATGCCCAGCACCTTGACACGGCCGGAACTTGGGCGGCTGAGGCCGCTGATCATGTTGATGATGGTCGTTTTGCCTGAGCCGTTGGGCCCCAGAAGGCCGAAAATCTCCCCGCGCTCCACCTGCAGGCTGAGATCGTGGACGGCGGTGAGGGAACCGAAACGCTTGGTCACACCTACGAGCTCGATGGCCGTTTCAGTCATACCTTCTCCTGCCCGTGCTGGCGGGTTGCACTGGCCGCCACTCGCGACGGGCGCGACGGGCGCGGCCGCTCGGCGCGAATCGCGGCGGCCGCTTCCGTCAAAGCGGCGTAGTTGTGCCCGCTCACGAAGGCGTCACAATAGGGCAGCGCAGCGGCCATCCCGCCTGCCAAAGGTTGGTAGCCGGTGCCAGCCTTCCTCGGATTAACCCAGACGATCCGGTGCGCAAGGCGTCGCAACCGCGCCATCTGGGCTTCCACCAATTCCGGCGCGTCCTGGGCCCAACCGTCGGAGAGCACCACCACCACCGCGCCCCGGGCCAGCCCGCGGCGTCCATGGCCGTCGATGAAATGCCGGAGGCTCTCCGCCAGCCTGGTGCCACCCGCCCAGTCCGGGGCGGCTGCGGCTCCGAGGGCCAGGGCCTCGTCGGCATTCCGGTTCGAAAGCTGCCGGGTCAGCTTGGTCAACCGGGTGGAAAACACAAACGCCTCGGCCTGGGCACCGGCCACAGCTCCCTGCAACAGGGACAGGAAGACCTGTGTATACGGTTCCATGGACCCGGATATATCGCACAGGAACACCAAGCGGCGCGGACGCGCGCGACGGCGGGAGTAGACCAAGGAGCTTGCGTCGCCGCCGGTGCGCCGGGCCGCGCGGATGGTGCGCCGGAGGTCGAGCTTCGCACCGTTGTGGGCCCATTGGCGTGTCCGACGGCTGCGGCGCTCAGGGGTTGCCAGCACGATGCGCCGCACCAGCTGGCGCACCTGGGCAGTTTCTTCGGGGGTGAGCTCGGCGAACGACTTCGCATGCAGGTGCTCGTCAGCGGAGGCCATGGCCAGGATGGCCTCGAACCCGGGTGCGTTGGATTCGTCGTCGTTCCCTACGCCGGGGACGGCGAGGGGTGCCCGCGACGCCGGGACGTGGCCGTCGGCACGTGCCAGGCGTCGCTCGCTTACAGCGGCCCGGGCGTGCTCCGCCGCGCCGATTGCTGGAGGACTGTTGGCATCACCGCGGGTGTCTGCCGGATCGAGCATCCCGTCAAATGCCGCCGAAAAGACGGCATCGAATGCCGGCAGTTGCTCATGCGAGGAGACGAGCGCCACCCGGCAGGTCCAGTACAGCGGCTCACGCGCAGTAGGAGGAACGATCCGGAGCGCCTGGGCCAGCCAGCCGGCACGGTCCGGGGAACTCGGCAGCCCTGCACGGCGCAGGGCCATGCTGAACCCCACCGCCAAAGCCGCCGCATCGACGCCCGCCAGGCCATCACTCGGCGCGTACTCAGGCATTGCCGCCCGCCACCCATCCTGGGCCGCGGGCCCACGCAAGGTCCAGGTCATCGCGATTCTTCAGGACCGAACCCCAGGTCTGATTCACCGCAACCGGATCCAGCCGGTCGACACCAAGCACAGTGAGGGCGGACACCCAGTCGATTGCCTCCGCGATCCCCGGAGGTTTGGCCAAGTCCAAGGATCGCAGCCTGGTGATTGCAGCTGCGGCATCCAGGGCGAGTGGCTCGGCGCTCCCAGGCACCCTACGGCGAACAATCGCGGCGATCCGCTCCGGCCGGGGGTAGTCAATCCAGTGGTACAGGCAGCGCCGGGTCAATGCGTCGTGCAGGTCCCTGGTCCGGTTGGAGGTCAGGACGACGACGGGCGGGTGCGTGGCGCGGATAGTGCCCAGCTCGGGAATAGTCACGGCGGCTTCGGCCAGCAGCTCGAAGGTGAAGGCCTCGAACTCCGCGTCGGCCCGGTCGATCTCATCCAGTAGCAGGACGGCGGGACGCGGGCCCGGATGCTCGATCGCCTTCAGTAGCGGGCGACGCAGGAGGTACTGTTCCCCGAAGAGGTCGGCCTCCTCCATACGGACGTCCCGGACTTCCGCCAATCGGATGCCCAGGAGCTGGCGTTGATGGTTCCACTCGTAGAGCGCCTCGCCCACGTCGATGCCCTCGTAGCACTGCAAACGATACAGGGGAGTGTCGAGCACCTTCGCCAGTGCCTTCGCCGCCTCGGTCTTCCCGACGCCGGCCTCACCCTCCAGCAGGATGGGTTGCGGCAAGCGGACGGACAGGAACAGTGCGGTCGCCAGTCCGACGTCGGCAAGATAGTCGCCGTCGTCGAGCGCGGACGTGAGCGCGGAAACGTCCGGGACAAGACGCCGCACCTCGTCTTCCGCGCCTGCCCGCACCGGCCCGGAGGTCCGGGGCTCAGGACGCGGCATATCGTTCCGGATCGGCGAGGAAGGCCCTCCTGCATCCAGGGGAACAGAAGTAGTACGTCGTTCCGGCATATTCGGCGTGCAGCGTCGACTCCACGGCCGCGACGCTCATGCCGCAAACGGGATCCACGGCGCTCGCAGGTTCGGCGCTCGCCGGCACCGGATCCGCCGTCGCAGCCTCTACGGTCGCAGCCTCCGGAGTCGTCGTGTCCGCAGTCCGGCCGAGGTGGCGCACGGACACTAGCTCGGCCAAGATCGACAGCGCGATCTCGGCAGGAGTCCGGCCGCCCAGCAGCAGCCCCGCCGGGCTGTGCACGCGCGCACGCTGGCCGTCGTCGACGTCGAGCGAGGCCAGGACGGCGGCGCCGCGCGTGCGGCTTGCGACAAGGGCGACGTACGGCACCCCTAGCCGGAGCGCGGCCTCCAATGCGGGTTCTTCGTCCCGGCCCTGCGACGCGACGATGAGGGCGGCGTCGTCGGCCCGCGGTTCCGCCGTGGCTCCGTCGCTGAGTTCCATGTCCAGGTCGAGGATGGCACCCAAGGCACCCAACGCTTGTGCCACGGGGGTCGCGCCGACCACCACCACCCGGGGAGCGGGCATTTGCGGCTCGAGGAAGATCTCCACGGCGCCGCCGCTGAGGCAGGGGTTTGAAACCTCGACGGCGCCCTCCTCGCGGGTGCGGGACGGTTCACCGGGGACGACGCGCAGCAACAGGGGTTCGTGCTTGGAAAGCGTCTGCAGGCCGTATTCGCGCACGGACGCCTCGACGCACGTGCCACCCAGGAACCCGTCGATGTCCCCGTTGGCCAGCACCAGGGCGGTGTCCCCGGCGTGGGCGCTGGTGGGGTGCTGCGCGCGGACTACCGTGGCACGCACAAACGGTTCCCGGCGCTCCACAAGTTCCTGCACCTTAGCGGCCAAGGCTTCTCCGTGCAGCGGCATGTCACACCGGTGGCCTGGCCCGGCCCTGCATGGCCTCCCACACCCGGGCCGGCGTGCACGGCATATCCATGTGGGTCACTCCATATGGCGTCAAGGCATCCACGATCGCATTGACGATGGCCGGCGGGGACCCGACCGTGGCGGATTCACCAATGCCTTTGGCGCCGATGGGGTGGTGCGGCGATGGCGTGACGGTGAACCCGGTCTCCCAGTCGGGGACTTCCATCGCCGTCGGGATGAGGTAGTCCATGAACGAGCCGCTGAGGCAGTTGCCCTCCTCGTCGAACGCGATGATTTCCATGAGCGCCATCCCGACGCCGTCTGTCAGCCCGCCGTGGACCTGGCCTTCGATGATCATCGGATTGATCCGGGTCCCGCAATCGTCCACCGCGATGAAGCGACGGACCTTGACGTGGCCGGTACCGGCGTCGACGTCCACCACGCAGATATAGGCGCCGAACGGGAACGTCAGGTTGGGAGGGTCATACGTCACCTCCGCGTCGAGGTTACCGTCGATGCCCTCCGGGAGGGCCACCGTGCCGTGGGCGCCGAAGGCGATCTCGGCGATCGTCTTGCCGGCGCTTGGATCGCCCTTGACGAACCAGCGGCCCTTTTCCCACTCGAGGTCCTCGGGCCGGGTCTCAAGCATCGCAGCGGCAATGAACCTCGCCTTGTCCCGTACCTTCCGCGCCACCAGCGCTACCGCGCCGCCGCTGACCGGCGTCGAGCGGCTCCCGTAGGTGCCCAGACCGAAGGGCGTCTGGTCGGTGTCGCCGTGGACGACGTCGATGCTCTCAGGCGGGATGCCAAGTTCCTCCGCCACGATCTGGGCGAACGTGGTTTCGTGGCCCTGCCCCTGGCTTTGCACCGAGATCCTGACGACGGCCTTGCCGGTGGGATGGACGCGGAGTTCCGCGCCGTCGGCCATGCCGAGTCCCACGATGTCAAAATGCTTACGGGGCCCGGCGCCGACGGTCTCAGTGAAGAAGGACACGCCGATGCCCATCAGCTCGCCGCGCTCCCGCTTTTCGAGTTGCTCGCGCCGGAGATCCTCGTACCCGGCCATTTGCATGGACAGCCGCATGGCAGGCTCGTAGTTGCCGGAGTCGTAGATCCAGCCAGTCTTGTTGGCGTAGGGGAACTGCTCGGGTTTGATGAAATTCTTGAGCCGGAGCTCTGCCGGATCCATCTCGAGTTTCCGGGCCAGGATGTCCACCATGCGCTCCACGAGGTAGACCGCTTCCGTCACGCGGAAGGAACAGGCATAGGCGACGCCACCGGGGGCCTTGTTGGTGTAGACACCAGTGACCTTGCAGTAGGCCGCCTTCAGGTCGTAGCTCCCGGTAAAGATGGAGAAGAAGCCGGCCGGGGTCTTGGTGGGCTGTGCGGTCGCGTTGAAGGCGCCGTGGTCTGCCAGCACGCTGGTCCGGACTGCCAGGATCTTGCCTTCCTTGGTGGCTGCGATCTCGCCCTGCATGATGTAGTCGCGGGCGAACGACGTGGACATCAGGTTCTCCGAGCGGTCCTCCACCCATTTCACCGGCTTCCCGGTGACGATCGAGCCGACGACGGCCAGGACATAGCCGGGATAGATGCCCACCTTGTTGCCGAAGCCTCCGCCGATATCGGGGGAGACGATCCGGATCTTGTGCTCCGGAATGCCGGCGACTATCGCATACAGCGTCCGGTGGGCATGCGGGGCCTGGGTCGTTTCGTAGAGGGTCAGCCTGCCGTCGATCGGATCGAAGTCCGCCACGGCGCCGCAGGTTTCCATGGGCGCCGGGTGCACTCGGGGGTACACAACCTCCTGGGCGACGACGACGTCGGCAGCGGCGAACACCGCCTCGGTTTCGGCCGCATCGCCGATCTCCCAGTCGAAGATCCGGTTGTCCGTCCGGCCCTCGATATCGTCGCGGATGACCGGCGCGCCGGGATCGAGGGCGCGGCGGGCATCAATCACCGGAGGCAACATGTCGTATTCGACGTCGATCAGCTCCAAGGCGTCCCGGGCAGCGTAGCGGTCCTCCGCGACCACGAAGGCGACTTCCTGGCCCTGGAAGCGGACCTTGTCCGTGACGAGGACTGCCTGGACGTCCGCGGACAGGGTGGGCGCCCACGCGAGGTTGAGGGCCTGCAGGTCCTTGCCGGTGATGACGGCGAGGACCCCGGGATGCGCCAATGCTTCGGACGTGTCTATGGAAACCAGTCGGGCATGCGCAACGGGAGCGCGCAGAATGGCCCCATGCAGCATGCCGGGCAGCACGATGTCGTCGAGGTAATTGCCCTTGCCGCGGACGAACCGCGGGTCCTCCTTGCGCTGGAGGCGGCCGAACCCGATCGGGCGGCCCGGGTCTCCGGCCGCCGGGTTGGGTGCATGCTCCTGGACGGTGGTCATGCCGTCACCTCTTTTTCGATGGTCCCTCCGGCACCGCCGTCGTCCGCCTGGGCGTCCGTCTCAGCGTCCCAACCGGGCGGGTGGGCTGCGGCCCACTTCACCGAGCGGACGATCGTCGCGTAACCGGTGCACCGGCAAATCTGGCCGGAAATGGCTTGGCGGATCTCGCCGCCGTCGGGATGCGGGTTGCGGTCCAGCAGGGCCCTGGCCGTGAGCATCATGCCTGGAGTGCAGAATCCGCATTGCAGGCCGTGCTCCTCCATGAACCCCTGCTGCACCGGATCGAGCGTGCCATTGACGGCCAGTCCCTCGACGGTCCGAATGTCGTGCCCGTCGGCCATGGCTGCCAGCACGGTGCATGATTTCACCGGTTGTCCGTCCATCAGGACCACGCAGGTTCCGCAGTTGCTCGTGTCGCATCCCCAGTGCGTGCCGGTCAATCCAAGGTTTTCGCGGATGAAGTGGACCAGCAACACGCGGGGTTCGATCTCCCGGGTCACCTTGTCCCCGTTGACCGTCATGCTGACCTGCATTGCTTTCAGCCTTCCTGTGCGCCTGCCGCGCGTGCACAAGCACGGCGCAGGACCCTGCGTGTGAGTTCATCGGCCAAGTGCCGTTTGTAGTCGACCGGCCCGCGCTGGTCGTCCACCGGGTGGCAAGCGGCTGCTGCGATGCGGGCAGCCTCGGCGAACAGGTCTTCCTGCGGCTGCTGTCCGCGGAGCACGGCTTCGGCCTCGGGGATAGTGCCGTCCAGCCCGACCGCCGTCAGCCCGATGGCGGCCTCCTCTACCGTGCCGTCTGCGGAAAGCCCGACGGCGGCCCCGGCCGCGACGACTGCCCAGTCACCCACCCGGCGCTCCACTTTTTCATAGGCGCTGCCCGAGCGCGGGCGGATCGTGAAGCGGACTTCGTACAACAGTTCGTTTTGCGCCACGGCGGTTTCGTAAGGGCCGCGGTGGAAATCCGACATCGCGACGATCCGTTCGCCGTCGGGCCCGCGGATCACGGCCTCGGCGCGCAGGACATCGCAAACGGTAGACAGGTCTTCGGCCGGATCCGCTTGGCAGAGCGAGCCGCCGATCGTTCCACGGTTGCGGACCACAGGGTCCGCGATCACCTGCTCGGCGTCGCGGATTATCGGAAAGAGCTCGGCGACTTCGGCTGACTCGAGGAGCGCCGTGTGGCGGGTTAACGCGCCCACACGCAACTGCTCGCCTTCCCTGCGGATGAATTCCAGTTCCGTCAGGTCGTTGATGTCGATCAGCCACTCCGGACGCGCCAGGCGGAGCTTCATCATCGGCAGCAAGCTGTGCCCGCCGGCGATGATGCGCGACTCGGGACCGTGGCGTTCGAGGAGGGACAGCGCGTTTGCGACGTCGCTCGCGCGCTCATAATCAAATGGAGCCGGAATCTGCATTGTCCACCCCTTAGGGGCCAGACGTCCTGCACCTCGTAGGACGCGGACCTATGATCAGTCTTGCCCGCGTCATTGTGGGTGTCAACATAGTCAAGGGGCAAGATCACAGCCATTTTGACCCGAAAAAGAATTTCCCAGGCAGTGTCCTTTTCGCGACGTCCCGCCCGTCGTCATGGTGTATCAACCGAGAAGAAGGAGTCATCGTGGAGTACATGCTTTTCATTTGCAACGACCCGGCAGCGCCGGAATACGTCGCCGCCGAGGACAATATCGTTGAATGGGTGGCCGAGATGGAAGCCCGCGGCGTAACCCGTCACGGTGACCGGCTGCGTCCCGTCGAGGACGCCACCACCGTCACGGTGCGGGCGGGCGAAGTGGTTGTCTCGGACGGGCCGTTTGCGGAGACGAAAGAGTGGATCGCGGGCTACGACGTCATCGCGTGTGCCGATCTCGATGAGGCCATCGAGGTGGCGTCCAAGCATCCCATGGCACGATTCGGCAAGATCGAGATCAGGCCAGTGTGGCCGCTCGGGCTGTAGCGGTTCGCCCGGCGTCCGGCGTCTTGAGCGGGGAGATGAAATGGCGAGAGAACTGACGGATGCCCGGACCGCCGTCGAGGCTGCCTCCGCCGAGGAGAACGCCCGGATCACCGCAACCCTCATCCGGGTGACGGGAGACTGGAGCCTGGCGGAGGATTGCGTCCAGGACGCGTTCGCAAAGGCATTGGTCGACTGGCCGGAGCACGGCGTTCCGCGGAACCCCGGGGCTTGGCTGACCACAGTGGCGAGGAACAGGGCGATCGATCGCATGCGGAGTGCGGCCAGTGAAAAGAGGGCTGTCCGTGAACTCGCGATCATCGCCCAACTCGAAGGCCTGGGGGATGGGGGCAGCAATGATCCGGGTGCGGAAGACGACCGGCTGCGGCTGATCTTCACCTGTTGCCACCCTGCCCTCCCGCTCGACGCAAGGGTTGCGTTGACGCTGCGCACCGTCGCAGGGCTGACGACGGGTGAGATTGCGCGTGCGTTCCTCGTCTCGGAGGCAACCATGTCAAAGCGGCTGGTCCGCGCACGGGCCAAGATACGTGACGCAGGAATCCCGTATCGGGTACCGCCCCCGGAGCTGAGAGCCGAACGCACGTCCGGGGTCCTGGCGGTGCTCTATCTCATGTTCAACGAAGGCTATTCCGCCACGGGCGGCGATTCCTTGATCCGGGAGTCCCTTGCGCGGGAAGCGATTCGCCTCAACCGCTTGCTCGTTTCGTTGCTTGCCGGTTCACAGCAGGAACCGGAGGCCATGGGCCTCCTCGCGCTCATGCTGTTCCACCATGCCCGGCGAAGCTCTCGAACGGACGCGGCGGGGGACTTGGTGACGTTGGAGGAGCAAGACCGCGAATCGTGGGACCACGCTGAGGTTGCCGAGGCCGTTGCGCTCCTTGCCACTGCCGAACGGCTTGGCATTTCACACCGATCCCGGCCAGGGAGCTACCGTGTCCAGGCCGCTATTGCGGCATGCCATATGACCGCCCGCACCCCAGGAAGTACAGACTTCGCCCGGGTGGCCTCGCTGTACGACTCCCTTGCGCAGATTGCGCCGTCGCCGGTTGTCGAACTCAACCGCGCTGTCGCCGTCGCAATGTCCCAAGGTCCGGAGGCCGGGCTGGCCCTCATCGAGCAACTGGACCGATCCCGCTCGCTCGAGGGGTACTACCTTCTGCCCGCCGCGAAAGCGGACCTCCTGAGGCGGCTCGGCCGAAGGTCGGAGGCGAGGGACGAATACCAGCGGGCCCGCGAACTCGCACCATCCGAGGCGGAACGCCGCTACCTTGGCAAACGCCTGGCGGAGACTGGTTCTGCGTCCTCGTCCTCATCTGAATCCACGCCGAATAGCAATGCGACATCCGCCGTCAAGGAGAAGAAATGAAACATCTCTTGCTGATTCAAAACAATTTCGACGCCTGGAACGCCCTTCCGGAGTCCGAGATCGACGCGATCATGGAGGCGCACACCTCCTTGCAGCAGGAACTCAGGGCCTCCGGAGAATTTGTGGAGGCTCATGAACTCGGTGAAGAAGCGAAGTTCGTGAGAAACAACGGCAGCGGGCCTACGGTGACGGACGGCCCGTTCATCGAGACAAAGGAAATCGTGGCCGGCTACTACGTGGTTGACTGCGTGGACATGGCAAGGGCTGTGGAGATCGCCGGCAAGTTCGGAGAGTCCAGGCTGTGGCCTATCGAGGTACGACCCATGGACCCGTGAGCGATCCGGAGAGCGTTGACACTGTTCCGGGCCGCGAGGAGACTTTTTTCTGGGGATGCCTCGCCGAAAGGAGCCCCAGATGTCGTGGCACGTCGAGGGTACGTATTTTGAGAATTGCAACTGCGACATGGTCTGCCCGTGTTCCACTTCAGGGCTGACCGCACCGGCGGATAACGATCGATGCAACGTGGCCCTGGCCTTTCATGTGGACACAGGTGAGGTAAACGGCGTCGACGTCGGTGGCCTGACGGTCTGCGTCGTCGCCGATACGCCTGCCCTCATGAGCGACGGGGGATGGAAACTCGGCGTGCTGATGGACGCCGCCGCCTCACCCGAGCAAGCCGAAGCGCTCGGCGCTGTTTTCGGTGGCCAGCTCGGCGGACCAATGGAGGGCCTCACACCCCTGATCGGTGAAATGGCGGGAATGGAATCCCTGGAAATCGCCTACACCGAAGACGGTCGTTCGCACCAGGTCCGCGTCGGCAGTGCCGTCGACTTGGCCGTTGAGGACTTCGTGTCTCCGATGGATGCCACAGGGCTGGGAGTGAAAGTCAGCGGGGTAGGATTCCCGGCGGACACCTTGGCCGCGGGCACAGCCAGCACGGCCCGCGTGGACGTGTTCGGGATGACCTGGGACAACGCCGGAAAGAACTCCTTCTCCGCTCCCTTTGCCTGGTCGGCCTAGGTGCCGCTTCCTGGACGCTCGCTCGCTTATACGGTCAAATTCCACGACGCTCGCTCTGATATGTCGTCAAATTCCGGGTGCGGCCGTATGGTTTTGTGAGACAGCTTGATGGGAGCCTCAGTTTCAGATGACCACCCGCAGAAAGACATACGACGCCGCGTTCCGGGAGGAATCGGTTCGACTGGTTTTGTCTTCGGACCGGCCGGTGAAGCAGATCGCGCAGGAGATCGGGGTGAAGGAAAGCACGCTGGGAAACTGGGTACACAAGTCCCGGGACAAGCAACCAGACACCCCTGCCCAGCCCGAGGACCGGGGCCCGGTGGCGTGGGATGAACACCAGAAAGCGCTGGCCGAAAACGCCAGGTTGAAGGCCGAGGTCGAGTTCCTGGGAAAAGTCAGCGCCTTCTTTGCCGCGAAGCAAAAGTAGAGGACTTCTACGAATTCATCGAAGCGGAGAAGGCCAACCATCCCGTGGTGTGGCTGTGCCGGAAATTGAACGTCTCCCGGGCCTCCTATTACCGGTGGCGCAAACCTGCCGGCCCTTCACCGCGCACCGTGCGGCACGGGGAGCTGGTCACCGCGGTCACCAAGCTCTACACGAAGGAGTCCGGGCGTGCCGGGCGGGACCAGCTGACCCGGCTCCTGAACGCGGCCGGGACCAAGGTCTCCGCCCCGACCGTGGGGGCCATCATGCGCGAGCACGGCCTGCGGGCCATCCGCACCCAGGCCTGGAAAAAGACCACGCTCCAGGACCCGCAGGCCAAGACCGCCCACATCCAGAACCACATGCTCGATGACCAGGGCAGGCGCGACTTCACCTCCGCGGTGCCCGGGACCCGGCTGGTCGGGGACATCACCTACCTGCGCACCGGCGAGGGCTGGCTCTACCTGGCCACGGTCATCGACCTGTTCTCCGGGATGGTCATCGGCTGGGCCATGGCCGAACACATGCGCGCCAGCCTGTGCACCGCGGCCCTGCGGATGGCCCGGAACCACGGCCACCTCATCGGCGGCCCAGTCGTCTTCCACTCCGACCGGGGCACGTCCAGTACACCTCGGAGGAATTCCAACGATGGTGCGCCCAGAACGGGGTCACCCAGTCCATGGGCAAGGTGGGGGTGTCCCTCTTAACCGGCTAATGCGGTCGTTTCTGCAGGTCGGCGACACGCCATGCCATGGGACTTTCCTTGTGAGCTGG